>NZ_UAPU01000006.1:0-100000 GCF_900445255.1 Anaerobiospirillum thomasii | reverse complement strand
ACCGAAGCTGCGGATTTGCAGAATACTGCAAGTGGTAGGGGAGCGTTCTGTAAACTGACGAAGATGAGTCGAGAGGCGAGTTGGAGGTAACAGAAGTGCGAATGCTGACGCAAGTAACGATAAAACGGGTGAAAAACCCGTTCGCCGGAAGACCAAGGGTTCCTGTCCAACGTTAATCGGGGCAGGGTGAGTCGGTGCCTAAGGCGAGGCTGAGAAGCGTAGTCGAAGGGAAACAGGTTAATATTCCTGTACCGCATATAGCTGCGATGGGGTGACGGAGAAGGTTAGGTTGGCAGAAGAACGGTAGTTTCTGTGAAAGGCTGTAGGGAGCATATGGGTTAAAAGACATGTGTGAAAAACTGAGAGCTGAGACGAAGTATCTACGGATATGAAGCAACTGATACCAGGCTTCCAGGAAAAGCCTCTAAGCTTCAGGTTATATGTGGCCGTACCCCAAACCGACACAGGTGGTCGGGTAGAGGATACCAAGGCGCTTGGGAGAACCCGGGTGAAGGAACTAGGCAAAAATGTACCGTAACTTCGGGAGAAGGTACGCTGTGAGCGGTGCAATCTGCACAGATGAAGCTGCACACAGCCGCAGATAAATGGTGGCTGGGACTGTTTAACAAAAACACAGCACTCTGCGAACCTGAAAGGGGAAGTATAGGGTGTGACACCTGCCCGGTGCCGGAAGGTTAAATGATGGGGTCAGACGCAAGTTGAAGCCCTTGAGTGAAGCCCCGGTAAACGGCGGCCGTAACTATAACGGTCCTAAGGTAGCGAAATTCCTTGTCGGGCAAGTTCCGACCTGCACGAATGGTGTAACCATGGCCACGCTGTCTCCACCCGGGACCCAGTGAAACCGAAATCGCTGTGAAGATGCAGTGTACCCGCGGCTAGACGGAAAGACCCCGTGAACCTTTACTGCAGCTTGACACTGAACCTTGAACCTGTTTGTGCAGGATAGGCGGGAGACATTGAAGTAGAAGCGCCAGCTTTTATGGAGTCAACCTTGAAATACCGCCCTGACATGTTTGAGGTTCTAACTAAGTACAACACATACGAGGACAGTGTCTGGTAGGCAGTTTGACTGGGGCGGTCTCCTCCCAAAGGGTAACGGAGGAGCACGAAGGTCAGCTGATCACGGTCGGACATCGTGAGGTCAGTGCAATGGCATAAGCTGGCTTGACTGCGAGAGGCACATCTCGAGCAGGTGCGAAAGCAGGTCATAGTGATCCGGTGGTTCCACATGGACGGGCCATCGCTCAACGGATAAAAGGTACTCTGGGGATAACAGGCTGATACCGCCCAAGAGTTCATATCGACGGCGGTGTTTGGCACCTCGATGTCGGCTCATCACATCCTGGGGCTGAAGTTGGTCCCAAGGGTATGGCTGTTCGCCATTTAAAGTGGTACGCGAGCTGGGTTCAAAACGTCGTGAGACAGTTTGGTCCCTATCTACCGCGGGCGTTGGATGATTGAGGGGGATTGCTCCTAGTACGAGAGGACCGGAGTGAACGCGCCTCTGGTTTACGGGTTGTCATGCCAATGGCACGGCCCGGCAGCCAAGCGCGGAACTGATAACCGCTGAAAGCATCTAAGCGGGAAGCAGGCCCCAAGATGAGTCATCCCTGAGCATTAAGCTCCTAAAGGTTCGTTGCAGACTACGACGTTGATAGGCTGGATGTGGAAGCGCAGTGATGTGTGAAGCTTGCCAGTACTAATTAACCGTGAGGCTTGGCCATACAACCCCGGAGGGCATGGACATTTAAAGACCTCTTAATACTCAAGAGTTAAAAATCAGTTTGTTATAAGTTTTTTACAGAATTTGTCTGGCGACCATAGTGCTGTAGAACCACCTGTTACCTTTCCGAACACAGAAGTGAAATGCAGTTACGCCGATGGTAGTGCAACGTACGATTGTGCGAGAGTAGGTCATCGCCAGGCTCACCTTTTTAAAAGAAGCCATCTCATCTGAGGTGGCTTTTTTGCTATGGGCACTCTACAAAACCCTATGCTATGACAGGACAGATTTTTCATCTGCCACCAACACTCTTTACATCTCTTTGGCTATAAGCTCAAAAAACTTAATGGCACTTTTAATATCAAGATGCGATCTGGCATAGGATATACGCTTAAGATCATTACTTAGATATTTATCAAATTTATTTATATCAAGATTGACCACATGTGAGCTCAGAGCTATAGGATCAGGCTCAGTACTTAGAATATTGGCCACAGCTGCCTTTAAATTGTCTAAAGAGCACTGTATAAGCTCAAGATGGGAGTTTACGCGTGTGGCTCTGATACTGCGTGAGCGCAGAATAAGGGCAATGGTATTTAAGGTCTTGTCACTCTCCCATGGAAAAAGGGCAATACCACCTACAGACTCAATAATATGTCTTGTATCAAGTTCAAGTTCCTTAAACAGAGCAAGACCCTGCTCTATATTCTCTTTAGCCTTCTTATTAAGGCAGGCAGGATACTCGCCGCTTGTATAGATCTTATACATCTGCTGCCGTATAGACTTATCAAGTGAGTTTAAATTGCCGTTGAAGTTTAAAGGCTCGGCTCTGAATGGATAAGGCTTGACACCAAGTGTCAGAGTCTCTTCATTATAAAAGATAACCTCCCAGGCCTTGCCTGCAAATAAAAAGCTCTCACCTACACTAAGATAGCTTATATTAGGTATAGTACCTATGGTTTTGCCCTCATGCTCAATTCTAAACTCACGCTCTGAGTTAAAGGCTGAATAAAAGCTAAAATCAGTGCAAACCCTCTCACCTTCTAAACCTAAGATAAGCGATCCATCTGGCATCTGCTCAATTAAATCACAGCTGCCAAGCGATCTTAAGACCTGTGCAAAGGTTGTCTTATCTATACTCTCAAATGGTCCTGTCTGACATAAGAGCTTATAAATGGCTGTAGCTTTTATACCATTGCCAGAGGCAATTTCCGAGAGTATCTGCTGTATAAGAGTTGAGAGTGACAGATTGGGCATTAAGGAGCTGTCATAATGACGCTTTAAAATCATAGCTATGGTGGCAGCACACAATACTGTGTTTTCATTTAAGTGCAACAGCATCTGCGGCACCTGAGGATTTACCCGCTCTAGGGCAAAGATACGCAGTACGGCATTGCCATCGCGCCTGCCTGATCTTCCTAGTCTCTGTCGCAGCGAGGCAGGAGATGGCGGTGCATCTATCTGTCCTATGGAGCTTACATCTGCTATATCAATACCAAGCTCTAGTGTGGCTGTACAGATGGCAGTTGTCGGCAGACGTGAGTTTTTAAGTCTGTGCTCTATGCTCTCTCTTAAATCTGAGGATAAAGAGCCATGATGCGGATAGAACTCAAGCGGCACATGCGCTCTTTGTGAAATGGCATCAAGCTCATTGGCAATAGTCTCGGTTACAGCCTTGGTGTTGCAGAAGACTAGATTGGAGCTGCCACGCAGCAGTCTGAATATGTCAGCTGCAATTAAATCATAGCCTTTAACACGGCCCTCATCATCTATTTTATCCTTACTGTATAAAGACTGATAACCGCGTATCTGTATTAAAAGGTTGTCGCTTTTTTCCTTATCCTTTTCAATAAAGACCACATCCATACCCGTATGATTGTTGGGGCGCAAAAAGGCTGAGGCCTGAGCAGTGGAGGCAAAGGTTGCAGATATGGCTATACGACAGATAATACGATTACATATAGTTTCTACTCTGTGCATTAAACTTGCTAGCTGCTCACCTCGCGGCGTATCGATAAAGGCATGAAATTCATCAATGATAATATACTCAAGAGCCCCGAAAATCTCAGGCACCTTGTTTCTTTTATTGATAAGAAGCGATTCTAGCGATTCTGGTGTAATAATTAAAATATCTGCATTATTCTCATCAGTTACAGCCTTGCGCTTGTGTGCTCCCACATCACCATGCCAGGGTATTGCCTTTAGATCAACGTATGAGGCCATCTCTGATATACGTTGAGCCTGATCATTGATTAAAGCTTTAAGCGGGGAGATACACAGAATTTTAACACCGGCTTTTTTGCTCTGTGTTATAGCAGTAATTGAGGGTAAAAAGGCAGCCTCGGTCTTACCTGAGGCTGTTGATGCAGCTATGATAACATCAGATTTTTTTGCAAGAATTGGTTTTATGGCTTTGAGCTGAATGTCGCGCAGTGAGCCCCAGCCCTTTTTATAAATAAAGCGTTTTAAACCCTGATGGAGCAGATCATAGCTGTTTGTAGTCATTAAAGTTTAAAGGCAGTAAGCTCATCGTCATCAGTATCAGCTTCACTGACGCTATGAACTGCAGCCCCCTCCTCGCTCTGAATTCCAATTGATCCAATAAGTGACTGCCATTTGAGATCGCGGTTTTGCTCAATTACAGAGAGCAGATCGACAAAGGCCTTGATGGTATTGCGCGGGGTTCTGAAATAAGCCTCGCCTATATTGTCATTGCAGTGTTTTAAAAAGGCACTTAAAGCCTCATCAGGCAGCAGATAGTTCTCCTCTTTGCCATTGGCATAGACATGTCTTATATTGCCCAAAAGAACATAAAGCTCCTCAGGAGTTAAATTCTGCAGCGTTAAAACTATATTGTTGTAATCTACAACATTGGCCACCTGCGCAAAGGTGTTTTCACTAAGACGAGAGCGCAGAGCCTCATAGCTGTACAGACCGCGGCGCTGATCAATTAAAAACTCAGGTGTACCGCCAAGTAAAAAGCCTATACCCTCACAGCTGCCCTGCAGAGAGTCATTCAATATTCTTAAAATCTGCTCGTAATTGGCATTGCGTGATTTTGAATTTGGTATCTTATACAGATTGACCATTTCATCAAGATTGACTAAAAGACCTTTAAAACCGGCCTCCTGTACAAATTTGGCTAAAAGTTTCAATCTGTCATAGACAGAGGCATCATCTACAATGGTTCTGACATCAAGATCCTTTTTGGCATCGGCCTTTGAGGTATACTCACCACGCAGATAACGTATGACACATTCTTTTTTAAAATCATTGCCGTTTTCATAAGCTTCATAATACTGCGCAATAACCGAGGCAAAATCATAACCACCGACAAGATCGGAGATTGAATTTAAGCTCTTTTTAATTTCATCGGCCACGCTTGTGCCCTTGTCATCGGCCACCTGTTTTTTCATGGTTATGAATTTTTCAACTATGGCACCCATAGCATTGCCGTCTAAAAAGGTTCTGGTGGCAATATTGCGTGTAAGCTCCTGATACAGTGAGCGGGCCTGTCCTGAGCTTGAGTATAAACGACGATCAGGGGACAGATCGGCATTGACCACGACCATACCCTTTTCAAGAGCTATATAGCGTATAAGTTGTAAAAAGAAGGATTTGCCGGCACCAAAGTCACCGATAATAACTCTAAAGGCACTGCCTCCGGCCTCAATACGCTCTAAATCGGCAATAAGAGTTTTAACCTCGTTGACGCGGCCAACCTGAATATGCTCAAGACCAATGCGCGGGGTAACGCCAGCTTTTAATGACTGTATGATTGCATTTCTTTCTCTTGGTCTTAATACAGCTGCCATAATGTCTCCGCTTATTTTTGCTTTTGTGTCAAAACATTATACGCAAAATTTACGGCAGCTATAGCCTGTAGTGGCACAAAGTGACACTAATTTTTAAATATTTGATTTTTGTGAAAATAATAAGAGTTTTTCTTATTAAACTGCGCTAGAATAAAAGTTTTTTCTCACCTTACTTTTTAGTGCCTGAGATTAAAGCCCATCCATCTTTATGTTTCACCTTAAGATTGTCAAAATCCCTTTCATAGACAGATAGCACCTCATCCACCTGCTCTGATAAAAGACCTGACAGAGCAAGATGCCCCTGCGGCTTTACATGAGCTGCAATAATTTCCTCAAGCTCACATAAAGGACCTGAGAGTATATTGGCCACAAGATAAGGGGCTTTGTCCATGGTATATGGCTCATTGGTATTAATCAGCGTCAGTCTGTCCTGTACGTTATTTAAAGCAGCATTGGAGCTGCTGGCAATGATAGCCTGCTCATCAATATCAAGACCTGTGGCTGCCTTTGCTCCAAGCTTTAGAGCGGCAATGGCTAAAATGCCAGAGCCGCAGCCAAAATCTATAACACTTTTATCGTTTAGATCCTGACTGTCAAGATACTCAAGACATAAAGCTGTGGTAGGGTGAGTGCCGGTACCAAAGGCAAGACCAGGGTCTAAACTTACTACAATGGCATCTTTTTCATCTACTCTGGCATTGGTAGGACAGATCCAAAGGCGTGAGCCAAAGCGCATAGGTACAAATGAATCCATCCAGGCTCTAACCCAGTCTCTGTCCTCAAGCTCAACTTCCATAACAGGAATATTGTCACCTAAGATGGCTTTTAGTATGTCAATGTGAGCCTCAACTGGGGCATCAGAGGCAAAAAGACCTGTTATTGCTGTATTGGGCCATAAACGAAACTGTCCTGGCAGCGGCTCTAAAATAGGATCATCCTTGGCATCTTCATAGGTTACAGCAAGTGATCCAAGCTGCTCTAGAAGATCTGATATGGTGTCGGCAAGCTCTGATTTGACTATAAGTTTTATCTGTCTGTATTCACTCATTTTAAAGTTCATGTCCTCGTGTCATAGTGACGCTGTTGGTTAAAAGATTGAAGCTTGAAGATGAAACCACATCAGAGCACAGCTGCTTTAATTTCATCTCAATGGTCTTACAGCGTATGGAAAGATCTATGCTGTAAAACTGCCTGTGTCTGTCAAAAATGATTTTCTTGGAGCTCAAAAGATGCAGATTGGCACTTTGCACCAGCTTTGTTGATTTTACATAGATATATAAAAGCGAACCCTGATTCTCTATATGACTTATATTGGATATGCCACCTACAGAGCGCAGAATACATACAATCTGCAGATCAATAGGGCTGTTTGGTGTTATCTTGTAACCTGCAATGGTATTGCCCTCAAGCTGCCTTCTTTTAAATTCCTTGTCACGCTTTAAAAAGATGCCTATGGTCAGAGCAAAAATAGGAATAATTATGGATAGCGCATTTAAAACTCTAAGATCTTGACTGAAGACAAAGTCCAAAGATCCAAGATTAAGATCAGGATTGTACAGAGCCACAGACTGAATAATGGCATCACAGCCAAGATAATAGGATATATAAAATAAAACCACAGAGGAGCTTAAGAGCACAAAATAGGTACCAGGCCAGAGCACCAGCACTAACAGCAGGATAAGTGAGACCACAGAGCCAATGGATCCACCTAAAACACAGGTGCAGGCTAAAAAGGTTAAAAACAAACGTGTGGTTTTTTCTGTAAAAAATGATTTGGCAATAATTATTGAAGGCAGTGAGAGCATGGTGGTTAAAACCACGGCATTGGTGAAGGCATCAATGATGGAGCTGTGATAGTTGCTGCTTGCTATATCTGCTATGGTGTACTGAAAACCAAAGGTCTGCAGCACAAGATAAATTGGCGCATAAATACTTGAGTATAAAGATTTGCCAATGGACTGTGAAAAGGTAAACTCAACAAAGGCTCCTATCTGACTTAAAAGACCAAAGGCAAAAAACATGGAGATAAAAGGCAGACACAAAGCCAGGGCAATTTCAAAGATGGTGCGCTTTATATTTCTTGGGATGAAACGGCTGTGGCGCGAACGCGGCAGCAGCGCCAGGGTCGATGCTGTAGAGCACAGTACACAAAGTACAGGCGATATGATATTTACAGGATCGATTTTAGCCAGCATCACTGTCAGCATTACATAGCTTAAAGCCGTGATAATAAGCTGCAGTGCTCTGTTGTGCACAGGCACAATCATGGCTATGGTAATGGCACACAAAGACAGAGCAAAGGTGCGGCAGATGAGCAGGGCATAGACTCTTAGCTCCTCAGGCACTGAAGGACTTATTCGTGCTGAGAGGGTCCATGAGGCAATGATTAAAAGCACCAGCGGCAGAAAGATAAGCAGACTTCTTTGTTGATAACTGTGATTCTGCAGACGGCGCAACTTTAAAACCCCCAATAAAGCTTAGATTTTTGCACTTATTCTATCAGACAAAGGCCTGTGCATCTATAGAGGCCAAAAGCTTTTTAAAACAGCCTTTTTAATGTTTTTTTTCATAAGGCTTTAAAAGATTTTCACAGCAATTTTTTTTGTTATATCATGAGCTCACAAGTTACAGGAGTAAGTGAGAGTGAAGATTGTAAGACGTACGCACGTAGATGACAGCGCACTTGAAGATACTATAGCAGACCCTATACTTCGTCAGATACTAGCAAGCCGCGGTTTTAGTGATCCACAGGATCTTGATGACAGCCCCAAGCTTCTTTTGCATTATGGTACCCTGGCAGATATTGACAAGGCAGCCGATCGCTTTGCACAAGCCGTGTTAAATGATGAAAAAATCATGATCATGGGTGATTATGATGTAGACGGTATTACAGGTACAGCACTTGGTGTGCTTGTAAGCCGCGCCCTTGGTGCCAAACATGTAGATTATATGGTGCCCTCACGCTATGACACAGGCTATGGCATGTCACTTGATTCTGTACGCAAAGCCAAGGCTCTTGGTACCACTCTTATTGTAACTGTTGACAATGGCATCTCCTGTTTTGAGGCTGTTGAGTTTGCAGCAGATATAGGCATAGATGTAATTATCACCGATCATCATGAGGTAGGTGAGCAGATGCCAAAGGCCTATGCTGTGGTCAATCCCAAGCGTCCAGACTGCGCCTTTCCCTCAAAAAATCTCTGCGGCGCCGGCGTTTTATTTTATCTTCTGAT
Organism: Anaerobiospirillum thomasii; assembly: GCF_900445255.1. Taxonomy (NCBI): domain Bacteria; kingdom Pseudomonadati; phylum Pseudomonadota; class Gammaproteobacteria; order Aeromonadales; family Succinivibrionaceae; genus Anaerobiospirillum; species Anaerobiospirillum thomasii. The sequence goes on along the minus strand of NZ_UAPU01000006.1, from coordinate 91,208 downwards.
TGCCCTGAGAGCCAAACTTGTACAGAGCGGTGCCTTTGACAATAAGGAGGCTCCTATACTTGGCAGTTATCTTGATCTTGTGGCCATTGGCACCATAGGTGATGTGGTAAGCCTTGATCCAAACAACAGAAGACTGGTGAAGGCTGGCCTAAACCGTATTGCACGAGGCTCATGTCAGACAGGCGTCAAGGCCCTCTCCGAGGTTGCAAGAATCAATACAGCGCAGATAAGCTCCTATAACATATCCTTTGATTTATGTCCGCGTCTTAATGCTGCAGGACGTATTGTGCTTGATGACAATCCATCAATTCTGTGTCTTTTATCGCAGGATATGGATGAGGCTTTAGAGCTTGCCATGCGTCTTGATTTTTGCAATAAACGCCGCAGTGACTATGAAAGAGTGTTTTTACAGGAGGCAATAGATAAAGCCTGTCTGCAGGAGCACAAATCATCAATTGTAGTATTTCAGGAAAACTGGCTTACAGGTATATCAGGTCTTTTAGCCTCACGCCTTAAGGACAAATATAAAAGACCATGTTTTGTCTTTGCTGGCAAAGGCGATGAGATTACAGGATCAGGTAGATCTGTTGCCAATTTCCCTCTTGCAAGCATAATGCAGGAGATAGATAAAAGACAGCCAGGACTACTTTTGCGTTATGGCGGACATGCCATGGCCGCAGGTGCCACTATTTTAAAGGATGATTTAAATACCTTTATTGATGCCTTTGAAGTTGCTGCCAATTCACTTTTAGACAGTCCAAGTGAGTATGAGGTCTTAAGTGACGGACCACTGCCAAATAACTACTTTAATTTAAACTTTGCTCATCTGCTTGAGGATTACGGCCCATGGGGCAGTGGCTTTGCCGAGCCAAACTTTGATGGTGAGTTTATCATTGAGGATATGAAATTAATGGCAGGGCGTCATATACGCTTTAGACTGCGCACAGATGATAATACCTTGCACATCAATGCCATTCGCTTTAGAGCATCTGAAGAGGAAAAAAGTCTGTCACCTGGCTGCAGGATCAAGGCAGTATTCTCATTAGGTGTTGACAGATATAACAATACTGAAAAGATGACAGTAAAGCTTGAGGCACTTGAGTGTATTTAAAATAAAAACAGTGCTGAATTTAAACTGCGGCACTGTTTTAGACTTTAATTATTTGTATTTAAAATATATTATTTAAATTCAAGCTGTTTAAGACAGGACTCGCCATACATGGCAGCACCAATGATACCTGCAAAGTTTAAGGTCTGAGCCGGTATTACCTTGGTATCAACAGTTAATGCATCCTTGTACTTTTCAAACTTTTTGGAGGCACCGCCACCAAGAATAAACAGATCAGGCTTTAAAAGAAAATCTATATGGCACAGATATTCATTAAAGCGTTTGCCCCATTCACTCCATTTAAGATCGTTTTTTTCACGTGCAGAGTCTGAGCAGTATCTCTCGGCGCTGTCGCCTTTGAAGATAACATGTCCAAGCTCACTGTTTGGATATAAGGCACCATCAAGGAAAATAGCAGAGCCTATACCTGTGCCTATAGTTAAAAAGATGACCTGTCCTTTTTGATAGTCACGTCCTGCGCCTATTGCCATTTCAGCAAAGCCTGCAACATCGGCATCATTGGCTACAAAAACCTGCTGACCTAAAGTTTCAGAAAACAGTTTTTCAACTTCAGTGTTGATCCATGATTTATCAATGTTGGCTGCAGTCTGAACCACACCTTTCATAACGCGGGCAGGAAAGCCACAGGCTACAGGTCCCTGATAGTTAATCTGAGTATAAAGTTCCTTTAAAGTCTGGGCTACTGCCTCAGGTGTTGCCGGACTTGGGGTCTTAATTCTAAGTCTCTCTGTTACAAGCTCACCTGTCTGTGTGTCTACAATGGCACCCTTGATGCCACTGCCGCCTATATCAACACCTAATAACTGCATATGTAAAATCCTTAAAAAAGAATGAAATTTGTTAAAAATTATAAAGGATCTGCCCTATATAGACAGAAAGAAAAGATATAAAACGTGATCTGATGCTTTGAGTTTTAATTGAAAAAAGGTTTTAGTACTATCAATATTTTTCTCATTGCTTATGTCAGCGTTTTTCTATTGTCCTTTAATGCTTTATACTTAGAGGACATTTATCTAAATTAGGTCAATATTATGCAAAAAAACCTGCCTCATTTAATTTTCAATTCAGCTGAAGTCTACAGCATGGAGCACGATTACGCCAAGTCTCACGGTGGCAGTTCCTTTATGTTAATGGAAAGAGCTGGTGAGGCTGTGTTCAGAAAGATTCTTGAGATAACGCCTGATGTTAAAACTGTCTTTATCTTTGCTGGATCTGGCAATAATGGCGGAGATGGCTACATAGCGGCCAGACTGCTTTTAGAGCGGGGTATTGATGTATCTTTATTTGCAACGTCTCCTGCAAGAGCAAACTCAGAGGCTGAAACTGCGTATAAAAGATATCTTGCCGCAGGGGGTAGGGTCTATACATCACTGCCATCAGAGTCTGCCAATGCCGATATCGTGGTGGATGCTCTTTTAGGCACTGGTCTTAAAAGCGATATAAGGGCTCCGTATGACAGATTTATTGAATTTATAAATAAATTAAATGCCATCAAAATTTCAATTGATGTGCCATCAGGTCTTAATGCCGATACTGGTGTTGTAAGCTCTGACTGTGTTATTGCTGACTATACTTTATGTATGCTGGCCTTAAAGACAGGTCTTTTTACAGCTGATGCTGTCGATTACACAGGAGAGGTCAGCTATGAGTCATTATCCTTTGACACCCTTCCATATTATAAAAAATTAAGTGCAGATGAGGGGGGACCATATCTGCCTTGTTTAAACCGTTATTATGAAAATATCATTGAAGATCTGCCTTTACGCTTAAAAAGTGCCAACAAAGGCGATTGTGGCAAGATTTTAATTATTGCCGGAGCCTTTGGTATGGGTGGCGCTTCTATGCTTTGTGGTATAGGTGCTTTACGCGGTGGCGGCGGCCTTATAAAGATTGCCACAGATGCAAGAAATTTCAGTGCCATAAATGCCTACGCCCCTGAGCTTATGACTGTTGATTTTGACAATGCAAGTGAGCTTGGCAAGGCACTGTCCTGGGCTGATGTTGTGGCAATAGGTCCAGGTCTTACACAAAATGAAAGGGCTACCTATCTTTTTGATATGGTAACTAAATTTGATAAGTGTGTTGTGTATGATGCCGATGCCTTAAATTTAATGGCAGCAACTAAAAACTTTAATTTTCTGCAAAAAAAGATCTTAACCCCACATCCAGGTGAGGCCGCAAGACTTTTAAATACAACAGTTGAGAAGATACATGATGATCGTTTTGATGCCTGCTACAGATTATGGCAAAAATATGGCGGTGTGGTGCTTTTAAAGGGAGCTGGTACCATTGTCTGTGATGGCGTGCATTTGACATTGATTAATGAAGGATCGCCGGCTATGGCCTCAGGTGGTATGGGTGATCTGCTTACAGGTCTTATTGCCTCGCTTTTAGCTCAGGGTGCATCATTAAATACAGCAGCTGTTGTAGGATGCTGCGTGCATGGCAGAGCAGGGTTGATGTGTGGCAGTGACAATGGGGTTATAGGCACCAAGGCAGGAGATCTGGCTTTATATATCAGGAGACTTGTAAATGGCTTTTAAGGGCACAGAGATTTTTTTAAAAGATGATGCAGATACACAGACTTTAGGTGCTCTTTGTGCCGGCAGTCTTAAAGACTATATTTTAAAGAATAGCAAGGCTCTGTGTATTTATTTAAATGGCGATCTGGGGGCTGGCAAGACAACCTTTTCAAGGGCTTTTATACAGTCTCTAGGCTATAGAGGTATAGTCAAATCTCCTACATATACATTGGTTGAAAGTTACGATTTGCCTTTTTTTAGTGTATATCACTTTGATCTCTACCGTCTTGCAGATCCTGAGGAGCTTGAGTATATAGGTATCAGAGACTATTTTGAAAAGACAGGCGTGTGTCTTGTAGAATGGCCGGATAAAGCACAGGGAGTGTTGCAAAAGGCCGATCTTATAGTTGATCTTAGCTATAAGGATGAGGGCAGAGTGGCTGTATTTGAGTCTGACAATGCCGATCTTATAGAGATTGCCTGCAAATTAAATAGTGAATTTATTAAACATTAATAATTATATATAATTAGAATAAATTTATGGTTTTAAACAGATTATAGGTGTTTTAGCTGTACGTTAAGACCCCTTGCATGGCAGTTTTTGCTTTTAAGCTGCGTCTTATAGAAAAGATTGAAAGTGAAAAGATTATTTATATATTTATTTTTTTGTATAGGACTTATGTCCGTATCGTGGCAGGCTGGGGCTGACAGCATCAAGTCAATCAGAGCCTATGCAAACAATGATAAAACCAGAGTGGTTCTGGATCTTGATTTTAAGGCCCGCTATTCTACAAGTTTAAGCAATGATGGCAGCAGTTTTATCCTAAGAGTAAATAATGTAAGTAATTTTAAAACAGCACCTTACAAGGTGGCAATTGACAGTAAAAGTGCTGTGGTGCACATAGCCAAAAAGCTTGATAAGCAGGATGTGCGCTATCTTTTCTCTCTCAAAGGCTCAGGCAGCCCTAATGTCTTTATGTTAGATGACAAAGGTGGCAATCACCGTCTGGTTATAGATTTTCCACATTCATCTTCAAATTACGTCAAAAAGGATGACAAAGACAAGCTTACTGTACTAAAGCCACAGCAGGCTCAGGCTATGCAGGGTCAGGGCAGCGGCGTTGGCAAACCTCCTGTCAATGTTATTACTGTGCAAGATGCAGATCTGGCTGAAAAGGAGCTGTTAAACTCCTTATCAAGGGTGGGCAGTGACGGTATCAGAACCATGACACCAGCTCAGGTCAAGGCTTATGAGGAAAAGCTTCTTGCCATAAGAAAGAAACAGCAGCAGAGTGCACAGCAAAGGCCATCACAGCTTGAAGAGGAGGTTTTAGATACACAGGCCCCACCACCTCCTGCTCCTATTATGGCCAATCCTGACCCTTTCATTATTGCAGTTGACGCAGGTCATGGCGGTAAGGATCCTGGTGCTATAGGCCGTCGTGGTGTGCGTGAGAAGAATGTAACCCTGGCTGTGGCTACAGAGCTTGCAAGGTATATCAACTCCAATAAAATGTTCAGAGCCAAGCTTATTCGTAACCGCGATGTCTTTGTTGATCTGAATAAACGTTCTGAAATTGCCCGTGCCCATAAGGCTCATATTCTTATTTCCATTCATGCAGACTCTGTAGCCTCAGGCTCCAAGGCCCGCGGTGCTTCAGTCTGGGTTTTATCAAATAACAGAGCTCAAAGAGAAAACGGCAAGATTTTAAAGGAAAAGAAAAAGCAGAGTCAGCTTTTAGGTGGTGCCGGTACTGTTATTTCACAGTCAGCACAGAATCCATATCTTGCAGCTACAATTCTTGATATGACATCAGATAATGCCAGATCTGAAGGTTATTCATTAGGTGCCGAGATTTTGGCAAGACTTGGTAAATTTACCCATCTGCACAATAAAAAACCGATTCCTGCATCACTTGCTGTGCTCAAATCTCCTGACATTCCGTCACTGCTTATAGAAACAGGATTTTTATCAAATCCATACGAGGAGATTAAGCTTAATCAGCCAAATTATCAAAAGCAGCTAGCCTATGCCATTTATATGGGCATCAAGACCTATTATGAAAAATATCCTGCACAGATGTTCAAGTCTCGTCAGGAAAGTGCGATGCGCGCAGGTTCTACAGTCAAACACAGTGTGCATGTTGTAGGCAAAGGCGAGTATCTTGCAAAAATTGCAAGAAAGTACAATGTATCAGTATCTGCACTTAAAAATGCCAACAAGCTTAAGAATGATACTGTATTTGTAGGACAGAAACTTGTAATACCAAGATAAGATACATGGCTATAAAAAAACTGTCTGTAAAGCTTTTAAATCAGATAGCAGCAGGCGAGGTTGTAGAAAGACCAGCCTCTGTAGTCAAGGAGCTTTTGGAAAATGCCATAGATTCAAAAGCAAGCCGCATTGTTTTAAAAGTTGAAAATGCAGGCAAAAGTCTTATCCTGGTTACAGACAATGGCTGCGGTATTGACGAGAATGAGCTGGAGCTTGCTCTTGAGGCTCATGCTACCTCTAAAATAGCTACAACAGAGGATTTGGCCTGTATCAACACCCTAGGTTTCAGAGGCGAGGCCTTAGCTTCCATAAGCTCAGTTTCAAAGCTGTGTCTGACCTCAAGAACCAAAGACAGTGAAACGGCTCATGCCATCTATGCCCAGGGACTTGAAAAGGATAATACCATCTATCCAGCTGCTCATCCTGTAGGCACAAGTGTTGAGGTGTGTGAGCTTTTTTTCAACACTCCTGCAAGAAGACGCTTTTTAAAATCGGATAAAACAGAATCCTTTCACATACGCGATGTTTTTGTAAAGACAGCTCTTGCCAATCCCTCTATACAGTTTGAATTTATAAATGATGAAAAGCGTATGCTCTTTGTCAAAGAGGTTGAAAAAAGTACAAAAGAGAATCTTGCCAATAGAATTGCCTCGCTTATTGGCTCTGAATTTACGCAGAGTCTTTACAGTGCCTGTAATACTCAGGCTTTGAGTGTTGAGGGTTTTATTCTGCCGCCACCTGAGAGTGAGGCAGACTGCGCTAGTGATTTAATCTATATCTTTTTAAACTCACGTGTTATAGCAGACAGGGTTTTAATGCATGCCATAAGGCAGGCCTATATTACTGTATATGGCAGAAGCTGTCCGTGCCGTGTGGTTTTATATTTAAGATGTGATCCTAAGGATGTTGATGTCAATGTACATCCACGCAAGGATGAGGTTAGATTTCATGAGCAGAGACTGGTGCATGATACCTTGCTTGAAACCCTGGCTGCAACTTTGCTTGAGTATGAGAATTTAAGTTCAAGACAGCATCAGAGTGATATCTTTGAGGGCAGTGACTGTCTGTCAGATACACAAAGTGCAGATGATAACAATCATGTACATCCCAGCTCTGATCCATTTGTGCCATCAGCAGATAATGTCTTAGTATCTGCAAGTGATAAAGCAGAGACTCCTGATAGCCATGTCATTGGCAGGGATGATCTGTCCTTTTTAAACTCCAACAATATAGTAGCTGCAAGTGACAGCACCAAAGTCTTTAATTTAAATGATTTTGTACAAAAGGCAGATGAGAGTACAGCTGTCACTACAGACAGTCTCTCAGGCGCTGCAGGCAGGGATAATGATAGATCTTTTAGCTCCAATTCAAATGGCACAAAGTTAAGTGCTGCCTCTAATGCCATGCATGCCTCGCGTCAGGTAAGCTGCGGTAAAACTGTTGAATTTGCCTCAGCCTATGAAAGGCAGATGCAGCAGACACAGCACAAAGACTTTATAGATCTTGCTCCAATACAGGTACAGAGTTTAAACATAAGTGGCATCAAAGGTCTTTTTTACTATGGCACAGTATTATCACAGGTCTTTTTTGTCCGCTATGACAGCGCATACTATCTTATTAAAATAAAAGATTTCATACTCTCATACAGAGCGTATGAATACACACTTTTATTCAGGATAAACAATATAGACAGACATGCTCTGACCATGCCTTTTGAGTTTAGAGTGGATAGGGATCTTTTAAAGAAATTAAAGCTCATGAATTTTAATTTTGAGCGCCTTGGCTTTGAGATTGCCTTTAAAACCATGAGTGTTGTAATAAAGGCCGTGCCTAAAGCTTTAAAAGAAATGCCTCTTAACAGCTCCATGCTTACAATCTTGCAGCTATTTAGTGATTATCAGAGCAATCTGCAAAACTCTGAGTGCCCCTATGCACTTGCCAAAAAGATGTTTGAGTGCACAGACAATATGACATTTAATGAAAATCAGCTGCTTGATATACTGCAAAAATGCTCTTTTGCCGACTTTTTTAAACTATTGAATCCTGGTAGTGTTAAAGAGGTGGATATTGCCACTTTGGCACTTGAACTTTTAAACTCAAAGGATAGCTAAATGAGCTTTGCCCTTGTTATCTTAGGACCTACTGCATCTGGAAAAAGTGCTCTGTCACTGTCACTGGCCAGAATTTTTGATATTGAGATAATAAGTCTTGACAGTGCTTTAATCTACAGAGGCATGGATATTGGTACAGCCAAGCCAAGCAAAGAAGAGCTTGCCATCTGTCCACATCATCTTATTGATATATGTGATCCAAAAGAGAGCTACAGTGCTGCAAGTTTCAGAGAGGACTGTATAAATCTTGTAGAGCAGATTCAAAGCAGGGGACGCATCCCTGTTATCTGCGGTGGCACCATGCTTTATTATAAAGCCCTGGTGGATGGTTTATCGCCACTGCCTGCAACTGATGAGGCCGTACGCAAAAGAGTTTCTAACCTGGCACAGGAAAAAGGCTGGCCTTATATACATCAGATGCTAAAGGATATAGATAAGGTAAGTTATGAGAAGCTAAGCTGCAATGATAAACAGCGTCTGTCGCGGGCTCTTGAGGTATATTATATGACAGGCAGAGCTATATCCTCTTTTTATACACAGAAGGTGGATAAATGCCCATTTGAGCGCCTTGAATTTGCACTTTTGCCACAGAATAACGACAGAACTGAGCTAAGAGCAATGATACGCACACGCTTTATGGCCATGCTTGAGCAGGGCTTTGTCGATGAGGTAAGAGCGCTCAAGAGCAGGGGCGATCTGCACAGCGATCTGCCATCTATGCGCTCTGTAGGCTACAGACAGGTTCTTGAATATTTAGACGGGCAGTACGATTACACCACCATGATTGAAAAGGCTGTGGTGGCCACTGCACATCTTGCCAAGCATCAGATGACCTGGCTCAACGGATCTTTAAGCTATGACAGACATAAACTCATAATTGGATGTAAAGATAATCTGTCAATTGTGCAAAAGGCCCTTGAGGCTAAACTGCATGGCAACTAATAGTAGATACGCACCCTCTTAAAGTGCTTGACTATGGCGCTTTAATCTTACCATTTGTGCACAATTGTAAATGCTTTACAGATCTATGATGCTCAACAATTGTAAGCGTATAAACTTATGTTAAAACAATTGTAAATATGTCTATGCTTTTGTTATCTATAGATAATTTTTAAACAACTTTAGTGTTATATAGGTTTAAGATTTATGTTTTTTTTCATATAATAATTATAGAAAATGTGTCTGTATATGCAACATTTGTGACTATATGCCTTGTGCATAGTTATGCATAACATCACGAAAATACTTCACTCTGTATAGGAAAATATAAACATTAAGTTTATGCCACTTGTATTTAGACCAAAAGTCTAATATATTTATTTGCTTATCAAAGAGATGTTCTTGAGTGTATCTATCTGCTGAGAAAAGGTACAGACATACAGCAGAGTGTATATGTGTCATAACAGAAGTTTGATAAAATTTTATTATTATAAAGAACTTTAATTAGTTCATATTGATTATATATTTACGGTAGTTTTTATGGCCAAGGTTCAATCTTTACAGGATCCTTTTTTAAATGCTCTGCGCAAGGAGCATGTCATGGTGTCAATATATCTTGTCAATGGCATCAAGCTGCAGGGACAGATCGAATCATTTGATCAGTTTGTAGTGCTTCTTAAAAATCAGGTAAGCCAGATGGTGTATAAGCATGCCATTTCAACCATAGTGCCAAACAAGGCAATTACATTAAGTGCCTCTTTAGAGGATAGCTCTGAGGTTAAGCCTTCTTAACACCAATGAGCTTTATAATAATAACAACAAAATAAGTTTTGGATATGTCAGATAAAGAGTTCGAGCCCTTAGGGCCATCACTTTTAGTGCATGTCCAGCTGCCCAAGGCACAATCAGTAGAAGATCTTGAAGAGTTATATCGCCTGTGTGAATCTGCAGGCGGTATAGTGACTACTGCCATTATCTGTAACAGAGACACCCCTGATCCCCGCTTTTTTATTGGTTCTGGCAAAGTTGCCGAGGTGCGTGATGCCATTCATGCCTATGAGGCTGAGTGCGTCATTTTCAACAGTGCACTGACCCCAGCTCAGGAACGTAATCTTGAGCGTGAACTTAATGTGCGTGTTATGGACAGAACCGCACTGATTCTTGAAATTTTTGCCATGCGCGCCCGCACCTATGAAGGTAAACTGCAGGTGGAGCTGGCCCGTTTGAAATATGCTCAGGCACGTCTGGTGCGCGGCTGGACCCACCTTGAAAGACAAAAGGGCGGTTTTGGTTTAAGAGGCGGTCCTGGTGAGACACAGATTGAGCTTGATCGCCGTGCCTTAAAAGAAAGAATTGCAGCTTTGAATGAAGAGCTGTCAGTAGTTGCCAAACGCAGAAATTTAAGCCGCTCACAGCGCAAGAAAAACGCCATACCGGTTATATCTTTTGCAGGTTACACCAACGCAGGCAAATCCACTCTTTTCAATCGCATGACAGACTCTCAGGTCTATGCTGCCGATCAGCTTTTTGCCACACTAGATCCAACTTTGCGCACAGTTATGCTGCCAGTTGTAGGTAAGGCTGTTTTTGCTGATACAGTAGGTTTTATCCGTCATCTGCCTCATGATCTGGTGGCAGCTTTCAGATCAACTCTTGAAGAGAGCATCATGGCCGATCTGCTCTTGCATGTAATTGATGCCTCAGATCCTAGAATTGAAGATAATATAAAGGCTGTTAATGAGGTTTTAGAAAGTATTGGGGCAAGTGGTGTACCGCAGCTTCTGGTCTATAACAAATCCGATCTGGTCTCAGGTGTTGAGGCGCTGGTAGTCTATGATGATACCTCACGTCCTGTCAGAGTAAATGTTTCTGCTAAAACAGGAATGGGACTTGATGAACTTTTATTTGCAATAAGTGAACTGCTCTCTTCTAATTTATGCTCTTTTACTGCTAAGATAAGCCCTAAACATACAAAAGTAAGAGCCTGCCTGTATGAGCTTAAGGCCGTATTTAACGAAAGTTATGATGATTGCGGCAATATGCTGCTTGAGGTTAAGGCCAGAGCTGATGATCTTAAGCGTATAGACAAGAAAACCTCAGGTGCCTTGAGTGAATGTGTATCAGGAGCAAAGCCGTGGCTTGTAAGTCAGGCAGAAGAAACTCTAAGGCATGATGAACCTGAGACAGATACAGATTTTAATTTTGACTTTGATGATATTGAGACATTATGAAAGATAATAATATAGCTGATGCCATGGCCTGGAATGCTCCTGGCTCTGACAACAACGGTTCTGACAAAGAAAAGGGTCAGGACAGTAATGACAATGACCAGCAGTGGGGCAGAAATACACAAAATGATGATCCATGGGGTAGAAAAGCCAAGGCTAATCAGGGATTTGATCTGAACAACATAGTCAATATGTTAAAGAAAATCTTTGGCAATCAGTCAGGATCAGGCTCAGGATCCTCTGGTAAAAAGGGTGGCAATCTTGGTCTGACAGTTATTTTAGGTGTAGCCCTAGGTGTATATATCTTTACAGGCTTTTATACAGTGCGTGAGGCTGAGCGTGGTGTAGTACTGCGCTTTGGCAAGGTCTATGATGTAGTAGAGCCGGGTCTTAGATGGAAAATGAGCGGTATTGACACTGTAACTGTTGTGGATATTGAACAGGTACGTGCCATTCAGTCATCAGGCTCCATGCTTACAGAAGATGAAAATGTGGTAATGGTTGAGATGGATGTGCAGTATCGCATTTCTGATCCTGTCAAATATCTCTACAGCGTAACTGATCCAGACAATTCACTTACCGAGGCTACAGATTCAGCTCTGCGCTATGTTGTAGGTCATACCATGATGGATGATATTTTAACCTCTGGCCGTGAGATGGTAAGACAGAATACACGCGATCTTTTAGTCTCCATTATCGAGCCTTACAATATGGGCCTTAGTGTGGTTGATGTAAACTTCCTGCCAGCCCGTGCCCCTGATCAGGTTAAAGAGGCATTTGATGATGCCATTGCAGCTCAGGAAGATGAGCAGAGATTCAAGCGTGAGGCCGAGGCTTATGCCAATGAGGTGCTGCCACGTGCTGAAGGTCAGGTACAGAGAATTTTAAATGAGGCTGAGGGTTACAAATCACAGGTTGTGCTCAAGGCACAAGGTGAGGTGGCCCGCTTTGAGCAGATCCTGCCTGAGTTTAATGCAGCTCCAGAGATCACAAGAAGCCGTATCTATCTTGAGACCATGCAGGAGGTTTTATCCAAGTCATCCAAGGTTATAGTTGACACCAAAAACGGACAGAGCCCAATGCTGTACATGCCTATGCCAAATCTAAACGGCAATGCTGCCTCTGTTGCCCAGCCTAAGGTGCAAAACGAGGTTAAAGACAATTATCAGATAGAAACAAAAATAGATGAGAGTACTATCAAACCGCTGCCAAATCAGTATGGCAATTCATCAAGATATCAGTCATCTTCATATGGTCAGAGGGTAAGATAATGCGCAGTTCAACTTTAAATTTAATATTTGCCTCTGCTCTTATTGCAGGTGTAATAGGCTTTAATTCTCTTTTTGTGATTAAAGAGGGCAATGTGGGTATTGTTACCCGTTTTGGCAAGGTGATAAGAACCTCAGATTCTGCTTTAAATGTGTCACAGCCAGGACTGCACTTTAAGATACCATTTATTGATCAGGTAAGAATGCTTGATTCAAGAATACAGACTCTAAGCTCAAGGGCTGATCGCTTTGTAACTGCAGAGAAAAAGGATCTTATTATTGACTCTTATGTAAAGTGGAAGATATCAGATCCTGCAACCTACTATCTGACTACAGCAGGTGGTAACAAAATGCAGGCTGAGGAGCTTTTGCGCCGTCGTATCACCAACTCCTTAAGAAGTCAGATTGGTAAACTTACCATTCATGAAATTGTTTCAGGTCAGGGTAATGAGGATAATACCTTTGATGCCTCAGAGCCTTCAGTTATAGGCAGCTCCAAGCGTGATGAGGTTATGCAAAATGCCCTTAAGGATATTGGTTCATCTGCAACAGAGCTTGGTATTCAGATTGTTGATGTGAGAATAAAACAGATCAATCTGCCACCTGAGGTTTCAAACTCAATCTATCAGCGTATGCGTGCCGAGCGTGATGCTGTGGCCAAATTACACCGCTCACAGGGCCGTCAGGAGGCTGAGGCTATACGTGCCAAGGCTGACAGAGAGGTTGTGGTTAAAGTGGCTCAGGCTGAAAGAAAAGCCCGTATGTTAAAGGGTGAGGGTGATGCCCAGGCTACCAAGATCTATGCTGATGCCTATTCACAGAATCCTGAATTATTTGACTTTTTACGCTCCATGGATGCCTATCGCAATTCCATGAAGAGTGGTAATGATGTCATGGTTATAAATCCTGATAACGAATTTTTCAGATACTTTGATGATCCTATAGGACGCAGGTAAAAGATCTGCCCCTTTGCATTGAAAAATTAAGTAAAAAATTATAAGATCCCACTGTTTGTGGGATCTTTTTTTGATCCGTTTATTTATACAGGGCAACGAAGGTGAGATAAAGTCATGCCAAAGAATGTTGTAGTGCTTGGCACCCAGTGGGGTGATGAGGGTAAAGGTAAAATTGCTGATCTTTTAACTTCAAAGGCAAGTATTGTGGTTCGCTCCCAGGGTGGCCATAATGCAGGTCATACCCTGGTAGTAGGTGATAAGAAAGTTGTAGTAAGACTTGTACCTTCAGGTATTTTACATGAGAGCTGTCAGTGTTTAATCGGCTCTGGTGTAGTTGTATCTCCTGAGGCCTTATTCTCAGAGATAAGCGAGCTTGAAGCTGCAGGCTTTAAAGATGCCCACAAAAGAATAAAGATTTCAGGTGCCTGCGCTCTGTTACTGCCAATCCACCCTGCAATTGACAGAGGTGCTGAAAAACTGCGCGGTAAGAATGCCATTGGCACAACAGGTCGCGGTATTGGCCCATGCTATGAGGACAAGGTAGCAAGACGTGGTCTGCGTGTAGGCGATCTGCTCGATATGGAGCGTTTTTCAGAGCGCCTTAAGAATCTGCTCAAATACCGTAACTTCATGCTCAAGCATTATTATGATGAGCCGGAGGTTTCATACGAGAGTATCATGGAGAGCATTATGGCTCTGCGCGATAAAATCCTGCCAATGATTGCAGATATTTCTGCAATTTTAGCTGATGCAAGAGAGCGCGGTGAGAAGATTCTCTATGAGGGTGCTCAGGGATCATTCCTTGATATTGACTATGGTACTTATCCATATGTTACATCATCAAATACTGTAGCTGGTGGCTGCTGCACAGGTTCAGGCGCAGGTCCACTGCATATTGATTATGTATTAGGTATTGCCAAGGCCTATACTACACGTGTAGGCGGCGGTCCATTCCCAACCGAGCTTTTAGATGAAATTGGTCAGGGTATCTGCACAAGAGGTAAAGAGTTTGGTGCAGTAACCGGCAGAGCAAGAAGAGCTGGTTGGTATGATGCTGTGGCTATGCGCCGTGCTGTTACCATTAACTCCCTCACAGGCATCGCTCTTATGAAGCTTGATGTTTTAGATGGCATGGATGAGGTTAAGATCTGTGTTGGCTATAAGCTCAAAGATGGCAGCGTAAGCAACCTTCCACCACTTGCAGCTTATGAGTATGGTGAGGTTGAGCCTGTATATGAGACTATGCCGGGCTGGACAGAGACAACCTTTGGTGTTACAGAGTTTGATAAACTGCCTGTAAATGCTCAAAAATATGTGAGACGTCTTGAGGAGCTTGCCGGTGTTAAAATAGCTATTTTATCAACAGGACCAGAGCGCAATCAGACCATATTTATTGAAGATCCATTTGCTTAGTATCAAATAAGCTGCAAGGCTTTTGGATAAAGCAAATTTAAAGAGGACCTCATGGTCCTCTTTAAATATTAGCTATGTCATTTAAAGCACAGTCAAAAATCAGTTGTCAGTACTCAAACTTAGCTGTCTCTGTTAATTATCTTTAAAGTAAGAGCTTCAAGTATAGACTTTGCCTCACCATCTTTAAGCACTGCAAGGCAGGATAAAGCTTTATCAATAGCCTTTTTGGCATAGTCATAAGAGAGCTTGAGTGCATCTGTCTTTTGCATGTAGCTAATAACAGTGTTCAGATCAACCTCCTCAATGGCTTTGATAAAGCTGTCCTTATCTGTGCTGCTAAGTTTTTCAAGGGTGATAATAAGAGGCAGAGTAATTCTCCTATCTTTTAGATCCTCTCCCACAATCTTGCCTAAGGTAGCATTGTCGGAACGGTAATCTAATACATCATCGATAACCTGAAAAGCAATGCCAATCTGACGGCCATATTCTTTGAGAATATCATATGTGCTCTGAGGCTCATCTAGAACTATACAGATAGATGATGCCGCAAGTTCAAACAGGGCACCTGTTTTTGCATAAATTATGTTTTCATACTGCTCATATGTAATGGACAGATCTCCCTCGTGCTCAAGCTGAAAGAGCTCACCTGCTACCAGAGTACCTAAAGTTTTGGAAAACTCAGTAATAATTTGTACAGATAATGCACTTTGCAGCGTTATAAAGCAACGGGTGAACATATAGTCACCGGCCAGCACTGCAATATGATTGCCCTCGGTTGCATTCAATGTTTCATGTCCACGACGCAGAGGTGACTCATCAATTACATCATCATGAATTAAGGTTGCTGTATGTAAAAGTTCAAGAGCTGCAGCAACAGATGTGATTTTATCGTCAAATTCAGGAGTATAATTAGGTAAAGAGGTTGCGCATAAAAGCGCGATTCTTGGTCTTATTCTCTTGCCACCTGCAGATATAACGGTCTGGCATAGATCGCTTACCTGCTTTTCTATAGCTAAGTCTGTTATTGTATGTGAAAGTTTTGATTCTACGACCTGCATCAAATCTTTAAGCTTGATGTCAGATGTGGTTGGTATATTGGTTAAAGGCATAATTATCCCACTATTTAATGCATTTTGCACATTCTAACATCAAAATCTAAATGCGGGTTGCTTATGTGCTAAAAACATTTAGAAATTGCAAAACATCATCAGAAAAATAGATTTTAAATATTGATCAACGTAAAAAGTCTGGATAAAATTGCTTTTAAGGGGTTATAAAAAGATAAGTACAGATACTGTAAAGGCAACTTCAAATAATACAAATAACTGAATAAATAGATTGATAGAGTAAATAGATAGACATTGTTATTAAATTTTATATCACAAAATAAGTTTTAACAAAGAACATTAAGATGTGAAAATATAAATAACGCATTCAATTTTTAACACCAATAAAGAAGATCTTTGTTATATAGGTTGCTTACCTAGCAAAAAAATATTATTCAGATGTACGAATACCGTTATAGTAAATAGATTAAAAATGAATTTTTTGAAAGCCTAAAAATAAAGAACATTCATAAACATTATCGAAGAAAATTAGTATTACTAATAATTTTAAAAATACAGATTTTATACATAAAATATATTAAAGGAGAATATTCATGACAGATATATTTAAATTTATTAATTATTTGGTATCAGATCTTAATCTAATTTTTTATCCAATACTATTACTAGGATATTTAATTTTTGGGTTTACAAAAATAAAAATTATTGGCAGTATGATGTATATTGATAAAGAGCTCAGTAAAAACAGTATCAATATTTCTATAAATTCTTTAGGATCTATAAAATATTTACTTCGTGCTACATATATGAGAACTTGGTTGCCAATTGAAATATTATTTCATACTGCTGTGATATCGTTGATTACAGTAATATTTTCAAATATTTTAATCAGGATGGTAACGGATTCTAACTATTCTTGTATAATAATTACTGTAATATTAATGGTGATTTTTCCGATATTAATAACTCCTGAAAAATATAACGTAATTAAACAATATTTTAAGCAAGATGATGACTATAAAAATGACTCTCTTACCAGAATTAGAAAGTATGTTATATCTGTTGTATTTCTTTGTCCAATAGGTGTATCTCTAATTTTTATATTTGTTTTGAACATGGACCCAAATTTTAAACCTGGTGAGATACTTGATCCAGAAACTTATTCTATAATCAAGTCATATGCATTTACATTATCTACTCTGATGGGAATTTACATGCATTGTATGTATTTTCTTAACAGTAAAATGTTAGTATCATATTTAAAAATTTTCTTTGAAAAATCCAATAAGATTAATGATGAGACTAGAAAGGGAATTTTAGGTGTAAATGAAAGTGGTATATCTGAAGATGTCATTAAGAGAGCCAAAATTATTTTTAATATTACTTTTTATGTCAAACCTGTTTCTTACGTATGTTTTAAAGTAAATAAAAAAGTTTATATTTATATTAAAGTATTTAAGTACGAAGATCTGGTTGAACTTAAATAAATATAAGTTCATTTATTTTTGACTCTTCGTGCATCAATGTGGACTCTATCCCACTATAAAAGTAAATACAGACTGTATTGTCCTTTTAAAATTGGGAAGACCCTAAGCATATCTATACTTGACTATGGTTTCTTTTGGAGCTTTAATAGGAATATTTGATTGTTATATATAGCCTAAATTTTTCATGCAATATATAGTAGTTTGCTCGGCCATTTATATTTACTTATTATTTATTAAATAATTTACTGTTAGCAATGATTTTTTTTTAGTAAAAACTCATTGCTTTTTTATTGTTTTTGTGTATACGATATATTATCGGTTTATAGTTATTTGTATAGTAGTGATTTTAGGGGGCTTTTCATGATTTATTACGAAATAACATATGCTGTTCCTCAAAGCAGGTGCTATACACAGTCTGAAATACGTGGTGGCAGGCCTATTAAATATCTGTATATGTACACTTCCTTTTTTAGAAATGAAAAAGGACAGTCCCGCAATAAGTCTGTTATCGTTGGTCGAGTCAGTGAGACTGATCCAACACTGTTTCACCCTAATGACAAATATTTTGCTATTACCGGTGCGGCCATCCCTCAGGTGGTATTAGATAAAAAGGAAGAGCGTAAAGCTAAAAAGCAAAAAAGAGGTTCAAAGATTACATCTATTTCTCATGGTGTACCTGTGGTTAATGGTGATGTTGTTAAAGGCAGCTCTCTGATATTAAAAAAGATTTTTGAAAATACAGGTTTGAGCGACTGTATAAAAAAGATCTTTGATAAAAAAGAGTCTGACTATTTAACTGCAACAGCATGTCTTATAGCCTCTGGTGATTCAACCATGAGTAATATTGATGACTTTTCAAAGACATTTGTCTTTGATGAGCCTGAGATTGGCTCTGTTAGTGATTCAACAATATCAAGGCTGTTTTCTCTTTGTGAACAGGAAGATATAGATTCATTTTTCGAATTATGGCTGAAAAAACATATGGATCTGAATGAAGCAATATGTTACGACGTAACTTCATTTTCCTCATATGCACAAGAGATACAGCATGCTGAGTTTGGTTATAACAGAGATAAAGAGGATTTGCCACAGGTTAATCTTGGCATGTTCTCAAGTATAAAAAGTAAAAAGCCACTGTATTATTCAATGTACAATGGCTCTCTGAATGATTCTACGCAACTACCATACGTAATCAATGATGCCAAGCGTCTTGGTATCAGCACGCGCAATGTCTGTACCTTTGACAGAGGTTTCTTTAGCCAAAAAGGCATTACTTTTCTTGACAATGCTGGGCTAAAACTCATTGTTGGTGTTTCTCTTAGCAGGTATAAGCAAGCCCTTGAGGTTATTGAGGCTCTGTCTAACTCTCAAGCATATAGGTTGCCAAAATATGAATTGTCTGAATACCCAGGAATTTACGGCCATCGTATAGAGCATACAATAGAAGATGTAAAAGGTGTCCTGCATATTTACCATGATATGAATAAGTGTTATGAAGATAATAAAATACTCAGTCAAGAAGTTGCCGCTGAGATTGAAAAAATCAAGGAAGTTAATGATGATGGTATGCCAATAACACAAAGAAAAGCTAAGTCTCTGTGCAAGTTTCACAATTGCATAAAAGATGACAGTAACCCTTGTGGATACGTATTTAAAGAGGATGAAGATAAAATAATAAAAGCTCAGAAGCTGCTTGGCTTTTTTGCACTGTTTACTACTAACTCTGATCTTAGTGGCGCTGATGTACTGTCTGCCTACAGGCACAAAGATGTGCAGGAAAAGATCTTTGATACTGCCAAGAACACTTTAGACTGCGATAGATTAAAAATTCATAACTCTAATACTGCAAGAGGTAAAATGTTTGTGATTTTTATGGCTCTAGTTGTACACAGCTTTATACAGGAAGTTATAAATAAGCTAAAGGTCGAAGAGCCAAAACGCTTTATTAAAATGACCTATGAGAAACTACTAAGAGAGCTTGATGATATAAGTATTAAACGCTCGAAATCAGATATTTTTCTGACCAAGGCTCTGACAAAAACCCAAAAAATCATCCTAGGTGCATTAGGTGTTGATCTGTCGGCTATAGAGCTGGTTTAAACCATGTGTTCTCTAAGATCTTGTATACTATAGTGCATGCTTAAGTTAGGCTAAATAGGAGAAACAAATGATATTGATCTATACCTTAGTCTTTTGTCTGATAATCTATTCGTACAAGTATATTAAGGTGCAGTCAGATTATATTAAACACTTACGATTGATAGGAGAAAAACATAATATTGTTGTTAAAAGATTCAAAGAAAGCTTGTGTTTTATTTCATCTTTTTTAGTTGACCCAAAATATGAAAGTACAGACCAGAAATTACAATTTAACTTTGGCATGGGTTTGGTATATATAAACGTATTAGAGTCGGTCGATTCTGTGACAAATTGGAGCGCAATTCTTTTTTATACAGTAACTTTTTCTTACTGCTGGACATATTACGGCTTCAAATTTTTTGATTTATGTACAAAAAACATTCTAAATTTATGCTTTACTGTGATTATTTATAAAATAATTAATGATGACGCTGCATTTGCCGCAAGTAACCTTAACTTTACCTATTGTTTTATTATCTGTGATATATGCCAACAAACGTACCTTATTTTATTACAAACTATCTATGACAATAAGATTAATATCTACCAAAAGATATTAATTAAAATATTTGCTTTTATAATGTCTTATACAATGGTTATTTATTTAATACCAATTAACTACATTCCATTCTGTATGCTTATTCAGGCGGCTCTGTCTTCTGTAATAAGCTCTACTCTATTAATTATGTTTCATTTGTTGGCAGATGGCCTGTTATATAAAGGACCAGTAAACCCATTTGTTTTAAAAATTAGAGATAAAGCTCTTGAACTTGGCTTAATATTATGCTTCATAGGTTTTATAAATATGCCGATCTATATTGATTTCATGCATGGTAACTTATCAAGGCATAATTATAACTCTCATTTTTATTATTTTTCTTCTATTTGCAGCTGAGCCAGAATAACGTCATAATCAGGGTGATAGCTATATTAAATGTCTTGATACACGGATAATCGTGATAAATAACTCCAATGTCGATTATAAGAAAGTAAACAGCAAAGCGTGCAAAGTATCATTGAGCTGTCGGGTGAGATTAGAAAAAATAATAAAAACTCAGCAGGTGTGGTTTTAGAACCACTCGCAGAAGAAAGGAGCATTTTAAATCTCTCAAGACAGCGACATTACAAAAGCCATCAAAGTGCCTACATGTTTTAAGATCAGATGCTACTGCCCTACATGCAAACATATCCATGAGTTTAAATTTGATGGCAAGATTAAAAGAGCAAATGAGGTTAAAGAGAATCAGGGTATTGATACCAAAATCAGCCTCAGTGCTGTACAGAATCTCATAGGTGTAGGCTGCGGCACTACCATAGAATACAATCCTGCTCTGATAACTGCCTATGATACCTATGAGGTAAAAACAGGAGGAAGTGATAAGTCTGACGCAGCTGTTCGTAATTCAAACGAATGTGACTCAAAAATAGAACAGTCATTAAATCAAGAGGTTATTGTTACAAATCAGGACAGACAAAATACACCCTAAACCCACACGAATGAGTCTGCAGATAACAGCGAGCTTAAAAACTCAGACAATAAAGCTAAGGTTAACAAGAAGATCCTGCAGAATATCTGCCGCCATGATGGTGCAGTTAAAAGCTCACATGATATAGCCCATGATGTAATCAGCTATAAGGGCAGAAATGACATTATAAATCCCAACACTTTTGATTTTGATGCCTTTGCCTTGCTGCCATGCTTTAATAAATGCGCTCTATCTGCTGGACTTATGAGTGCATTACACTCAATGTTTGCTATGCTCAGTGCTCCTAAGAGCCGTATTACCACCATGCTAAACGGCCTGGGTGTTGACTGGTCGCGTGTACATATCACAGATATTATAAATGGAAGCTCAAGAGCTTTTTTCCATGGAGCGGCTGAGGTTATTCATAATGACATGCTCTATAACTGTCGCAGCGTTATTATGGACGAGACCACACTTAAGGTACGCTCGCAAAAGACTAAAGGCGGTTATATTAAAAAGTCACAGTTATGGTGTATGGCCACATCCTGGACGGAGGAGGTAAGTGCCACCTATTTCAGAGCCTCAGACAGTAGAAATGCTGACAATGTCCTGGATTTGCTCGACAGTAAAAATCCAAGCTCAATTCCCTAAGATCGCACTCCAAACATACCGAGAATCAATCTTAATTTCATGACCAGAAGCCGGTCGCCGGACGCGACCAGATCTTCTTTTTTTAACTATCGTTTAAAGCTAAAACCCTCTTCTTTGGCATATGCTGCACGTGTCAGCGTATCTAATGGCTCAATGCCAAATGAGCGTATTAACTCAGACTGCCTTTTTAATATTCCTCCAGAGAATATTATAGATCCATTTTCTTTATCAATAGTGGCCTCTATAGCCTCCAGAGAGCGCAGTGTGCCTCTAAATGAGTTATGACAAAGCTTTACAGGATGCAGATTGTTTTTAATCTGCTCTTTATTAAAGACTTTATTAGCCTCGAGCATTTGTCTTTGCACCTCTGATGCAAGAGACAGTATGAATACTTTGGCATTTACTGTCTTATCGGTGGAGGCATTGAGTGTAGAGCCTCCAAGCTCGCCTTTAATTATACTATAGCCCACCTCTACATTATTTCTCTGCGCATATATTTCATTTGCCTCAATAACATTATCCACACAGTCAGAAACCAGAACTCTGGTGGCTATTTGTCTGCATAGCCTTGATATGGCATAGTACCTTGGGTAATAGCGTTGTTGAGGCTGCTCCTTTTTGTCAAAAGAGGAGTCAGTGTCTGCAACCTCATCACTATATTGAAATAAATCAACGAGCTTGTCTTTTAAAAGATTGGTATGAGCGGCAGTAAGCTCAGATGGCTCTTTACCTGCAATAACCTCCTGCCAGTTGCTGGCTATATCATAGGCATCATTGAGCTCTTTTACTAAAACACGATATTTATTCATGCTCTCTTCATATATCTCGCGGGAGAAAATAAAGTGTACATACAGAGTTTTCTCCTTTTGCCTTACAGGCTTGTAAGACTCATTATTTTCTCTTGCCATTTTACTTAGAATCTTCTGTGTATAAGACCATGGGAGCTGTATAGTCTTTCCTGCAAGCAGTTTAGGAGCAGTGTCTGTAATATCTGCGCTACTGCTAAAAACCAGACCCCTGTCTCTTAGCAGATCGCGTGATATGGCATCTACCTGCTCTTTGATAAGTTTGCTCTTGGCTATATTACAGTTGCACACAAAGGATATATTATGCTCAAGCATGGCCGAGATATTGTTGATAGACCAGAATCCCCTGTCACAGACTAAAGATATATTGTCGCCGGCGCCTCTGTCCACAAGCTGCCTGCATACTGACTCCACAGTCAGCACATCTGTAATATTGCCTGCATATGTAACAGTGGAAAACAGCTCATGTGTGCTCTGGTCAACCAGTGTTATAAAATTAATAACCTTGTTGTCTGTACCGCTTTTAGATTTGCCGTACTGTGCCTTAGTCAGGCAGTTGCCGGCATTATCTACGTTAGTACCATCAAGAGCCAGAAACTGCATGTGCTTATTGCTATTTTTCTTTTTATGATACTGAGTTTTAAATTTGGCAAACTCGTTTATAACGCCGTTTTCATCTATGTATTTATACAGTCTCTGTATATGATCTTTATAAGAGTTTATATCTAAATCAAGAGCGTGCTCTCTGACAAAAGCCTCAATCTCATAAGATATAGATTTAATACCCTTGGACAGACAGGTCATTATCATGTATACCAGCAGGATGTATTTGTCATCAGGCATAATCTTTTTAAGGATATTAAATGATGGCATCTTATCCATAAAGGATTTGAGCAGATAATAATCGCCAAACTTACGAGCAGTGCCGCAGGTCTTGGGGGTGGCAGAGCCAGAATTTCTGGCAACAGAGGCCTTGGTGCGTATGCCGGGTTTAGATGGATTTGCTTTAATATCATCCAAAATATCCTGAGAGTCGGCTAGTTTTTGTTTTATTTCCTTGATTTCAGCTTCTGAGCGTCTTTCGTACTCAAACTTTCCCTGTCCCACACGTATAACCTTCCATGGAATAAACTCAGGATTTTCAGAGAGAAAGTTAATATTAAAAACACACTCACCAATACCATCTTTGCTTTTGATAGATCCAATCTGAGTTGGTGCCACACGGGTTGAATAGCCTTTTTCAGCATTCCATACAGATTTCCCCTGCAAGAGAGCATAGGCATAGGTTCTCTTGCTGGCAACAACGTTCTTGAAAACTGGGTGATTTTGATTCTTATCTTTACTGGCCATGATGTCCTCCTATTGGGTAAATCGTACCATAAAACAAGAAAAAAGTCAAGGCATTTACATATCCATGATTTTAACAAACTGTAAATTGTGCATCAAATGCCGATGCGTATGCCCCTTCCTCCCACATTTTAATTACTGAATCTGCAGTATTTAGGTTTTCTTGTTTTTTACGCGACTGAGGGCTCATCTTGTAAAGATGCGTCAGTTTTAAGAAAGACTTTAATAATTCTTGCAGTTTAGTAATTCCCTTTGAAAACAATGATTTTATATAGCTGGTCCAATAGGTCATGCTTGAAACAAAGATCTTATAGAAAGAGGCACTTTGCATAGTTTTGCCTCCTTTTTGAAGCCCCGTATCAACTGCCAAGAAAATCAGGTATTTAAGCATAGCTACAATAAAGCTAACATAAATGAGGCTATATATTATATCAACTATCTTTGTCTTGATTCCTCTTAGATTAACGCCACCCTTTAAAGCTTTAAAGAACAATTCAACCTGCCATCTTATTTTTTGAATGGCAGCCAGCTCCCTTGCTGTAAACGTGGTATTTTTAATATTTGTAATGAGGAATGATATATCGCTTTTGCTTCTGCTCCATACCCTTAAAACTCGCACAGTAAGGCCGTTGTTAAGTCTGACAGTTAATGTCATGTCATCCATTTTCATATAAGATCCTACCAGGCGATCTTTAAGTCTCAGACCAATAAAGGACTGCTCTTTTACACCATTAAGATGGCAGTCTATAATCTCTCCATCCATGTTTCTTTTGCCACGTATCATAAAGTAATGCCCTTTATCATCCATTTCTTTGAGCATACTGTATTTTACGTAGCCTGCTGGATATTCTATTTAATGCTGATCGTCAATTTCTACCAACAGAGATCGGGTAACTTTCTTTAATCAATGCCTTTTTAAATTTTTATCAATACCCCCAAAAATTTTTCAATATACCCCTTCTTTAAATTTTTTTAATGGTCCACTGTGAAATGTCATTTTTAATCCTATTTACATGTTAGAGCTCTAAAAGAAAAGATATAACTCTATTTTTTCAGCACAACCTGCTGCCCCTGCCTATTGAATGATTAGCGTAGCTAACCCGAAGGGCTTGTCATTCAATAGGCAGGGGCAGCAGGATCGCAAATTAAACTCATATAGACAGCATGGAACATGCTGTCGTCGCGGCTTTAGATACTTAAACACAGCAAAAAGATTTGCAATGCCCGCAATATCTATAAGATCCGGAAGCATTCCACAATATCCAGTTAAAAAAATCCTTAGGAAAATTCTTGATGATTAGAAGTTTGAAGTAGTATATTTCGCAATCAATCGTGCTTACAGACACTGTAGGATTTAATATTTTATTTTTACTCAAAGGAACTGTGGTTATCGTCGGTTGGAAGTCATGATAACCACAGTCTGACATATTGTCATGCATAGTCTATCACATAATCTATTTGATTATATATGTGATCAGGACGGACGTGTCCTTGTCACACTACAAGCCCCATATAAAAAGGAGCTTGAGGCAAAGTACTCACAAAAGTATCCTGGATGTCTTATTTATTATGAAAAGAAAATAAGGCACACAAAGCTTTGGCGAAACCAAACATTGCTGTTGAAGCTTGAAAATATCATTGTGGTAGACCACTTAGGCAGGAGACATAAAAGTATTATCCTGCCAGATTTTATTCTGCCATATACCAGATATACGGTACCATTTTTTACAATAATGCTTGCCAACCTGTTTGATAAGAAGATTCAGGACAATCTCATTAAGAGTGACAATCTGGCCATGTACTTTATTGAGTTTATCGAACAGTTAAAGATGCATCCTGAGGCTTTAAATGTAAGAAATTTAGACGATAAACATAAAAATACTATTTACATGCAAATGCGGTACTACCTCAACGGCCGTATTAAGCAAGTCAGGCAGCACATCTATGAATTAAAAGCTAATTTTATATCTCTTGGCAAAAACAATCTGCAATATGCAGAGCATTATCCTGCATTTGTGATAATGGGTATATCTATCAGGTTTATAAGTGACAGATTATTACGAAATCTGTACCAATACATATCAGCAACACTCATAAAAGCGTCTTTCAACCTGTTTTTCCCTACTTTTGTAAATCACTATAAATCCATAAATAAAATACAGGCTCTGCAAGAAGTAATGCAGATGTTTTAAATTTATTTTTATGGGGGTGCTATGCAAAACTCAAATCAAAGAAGCATCTCGCCCGAAAAACTGGATGCAATTGTTACATCTATATTTTCTGGGCGTAGTAGAGCTTTTATCTCTCAAAGTATTGGATGCTCAGTTAATACTGTTAAAAAAATTAGAAATATGCTCAAAGACAATGGAATTACCAGTATGGATGACTATGAAAAATATGGGCGAGAAAATTTTTTCCGTTTGTATACAAGTAGTTTCTACGGAACAGGAGCCACAAGATCGAACCTATTTTTAACTCCTGATTTTACACAGATAGCGGGTAAAATCTCCTCTCATAGTGATATTGCCATTGAGTTTTTAAAATATGAAAAGCACTGTGCAGAAACTGGACATACTGCTATGAGTAAGTCCAATTTTTATAAACGGGTTAAGAGCGAGGTAGAGCTTTTAAGAGCAAATGAAGAGCATGACAAAGAAAAACAGCAGCTTGCCTATCTGACACAGGATTATATTTATGGGGTTTATACAATGTGTGACCACTCAGGTCTGCGAACTCCTGTACTAACACCAGATGGGACAGTTAACTGCTGGTATTTTGTAGTATGCTGGCCCTGCAGTAATTACGTCTATGCCCAGCTTGTAACATCGCAGACAGTAATGGAGACCTGTACTGCACTTGCCAATGCTTTTACGCGCTGGGGTGTTCTGCCTATAAAGCTTAAGCATGATAACGCTAAGATCTATGTTACTACCAGACATAAAGGAGATGTTGTTTTCAATGACAGCTTTATAGGATTTTTAAATGAATTACATATACTGCCCGAGGCTGCAAAACCATACTACGGACAGGGTAAATCGCAGGCTGAGGCCAATGTAAACCTGATTCAAACCAGAGTCCACAGTCTTATATGTGAAGAGCTTGCTATAAGCAAGACACTTAAAGAGCATAACCGCGTACTTATGGAGTACGTGGATAAGTATATAAATCAGGCTCCATATAGGGGCAGCTCTATAGTAACACGTGAATTTCTATTTAAAAACAAGGAAAAACCTGCGGCAAGAGAGCTTACATCAAAGATTCCAGAGGTGGCTGTATGGAGGTATATGGTCAGAGTGCCACGCTCATATAAGATCAAGGAAAATGGGCACTGGTACTCTGTACCATATAAATATATCCACGAATTTGTAGATATAAAAATTACATCATCTAACGTTATATTCTACCTAAATGGCAGAATAATTGCCAGCCATGCCAGATGCGACGGTGATGGCTCAAGCGTCAGTGAGGAGCATATGACGCCTCAGCATAAGGAAATTAAAGCCAATGAACGCCTCTATAGCAGCAATGAGGATATCCTCAAAGAGGCGTCTGAGCTTAATGAATTTCTACATGTATTATGCCGCAGACGTCTGCAGGAGCAGGACAAAGTATCAGGCATGCAGCAGACAAATGCCAGAAGTAACTGCATAGCTATGATTAAAATGTTTAAGTCTAAATATCACTCTCAAGAGCTATTGTCCCAGGCATGCAAAAGTATGTGCGAACTTCCAGAAAGCATGCACACTACGGCCACATTACAAAACATATATCAACAATTAAACAGAGAAAACATGCGCAGTGAATTATATACACAACACGAGACAAAACCAGAGCAGGCTGGTGTTTCAGACAATGAGCACAATGCCGATATTTATGCCCTGCGCGATAACAGAGACTAACCTGATATGGAGATTTGAAGAATGAATAATGTTTTAACAGCTGAGCAGAAAATACTTATCTCTACAATGTATGATGCTGAACTTGATGTCATGGTGGACACTATTATAAATCAGTTTAATTTCCCTAATATATATGAAGTTATGTCATTTGAAGACAGAATGCAGGAAATTATAGGTCAGTATAAAAGCCATATTGAAAATAAAAGGTATAAGAGCATGATTAGGAACTCAAAAATCAGCCGAGTCTTTTATTTAAACCAGATCTGCCCTGACAGCTCTCGGGGTCTATCCAAGGCCATGTATGACACACTGCTTTCTATGACCTGGCTTAAAGAGGGTAAATCCTGCCTCTTATCAGGTCCTACAGGATCAGGTAAATCGACACTGGCAACAGCTTTAGCTGTCGAGGCTATGAAGATGGGTTATCCTGCTTTATTTATAAAAGCAAATGAGTTAGAGGCATTGCTCAATATAAAACAAAATGTCGAGCTTATAAACTATGTTAAGCGTCTGAAAAGATTTAAGGTCCTGGTTATAGATGATTTTGGCATACAGGTTATGAAAAATGGTATAGCCAACAAGTTTCTGGAGATTATAGATGCCAGATATGGTATTGGCTCTACAATCATAACAACACAGGTGAAGGCTGACAGTATCGCTTTAAGTATAGAAAAAGGCGCGGCCAGAGATGCTATTGTCGATAGACTCTTTAGAGAGGGTAAGGACTTAAAAATTGAACTTAAAGGAGACTCATTTAGACAAAGTGATAAGGAGTTAAAAGGAGAGAGCACAGACAGCGTAAAGTTATGACGCCCAGCACTTATAAAACATTAAACAACAGGACCCACAAGGTCCTGTTTTGCGTGGTTAAGGGGGATCTGTATTAGTAGAATATAAGGATCAAAGGGGTGTAGAAAGTTTGGATCAAAGGCATGAGAATATGACGATCAGTATTAATAGAATTTTAGGTAAAATTAGAGTGGCCTGCAGCGGATCTGTGTTTGATAATATCCGGATCAAGATCTAATAGAATTTCCAGCCTGCATCTAGTGTATATAATAATCGCTCGTTTTCTGGTATGGAAACGTAATCCTTTTCATTGGCTGTTCCACTTGTAATAGTAACCTCTTTTACAAAATTGCTTACAGGTGAATATACGGTTTGTATGCCTATCTGAGCATTTTGACTCTTTTTACTGCCGTATGGCACAGGACTTCCATCTGCTGAATTATCGGCCTTTACATGGGCTCTACTACCGGGGAATATATGCTCAAGCTCTCCTTTAACATGCCAGTAACTGCCATCTATGCAAACAATGTCATCAATATCAAGACCCTTATTTCTAAGAGCATTGAGCAGATTTTTTCCTCTTGTAGGTGATGCCGAAATGGAGTTTACAAAGGAATAAATTCGTTTAAAGGCACTTTCAATAAATTCACGTGACTCAGGGCTTCTTAGCCTGTTATGAAAGGGCTTATCGTGCATAGGATGTTTAGAGGTTATGCCATATTGCTTGTTTATCGTTGCAAAATTGTATTGCTCATTACTTCCACTACAAACAAGTAAAGCCTGCATGTAGGCACTAGGGTTGAAATGGCTTTGTCTCTGCTTAAGCCCACATTTTGATGCCATCTTGCCTAAAGCTATAGGACTGATAACTTTTTTAAATTGCTTATCAATTTGAGCTTAAGCATTTGAGTTAGCAGGTAAAAGGTGAGATAATGAAATTGGCATAGAATCTCCTTAAATTTATTGCTTTTTCGATACATAATAATTTTAAGTGATTCTATGCCTTTTTTTTGATCCGTAAGTCACATTACTTCATATATAACAACGAGTTATATTTATCCCATATACAAAAACTCCTTATTTTTTAAGGGCTTAAGATCCTGTATATGAGGCATTTAGAAAAATAATTCAAAAAAAATTTGATTGATAACAAGGAATTTTTGGTAGGATAAAGAAAAATAAAAAAACTAGGTATTTTTAACCTGCGATCTCAGGGTCAATTAATACTATAACCACTGATGGCTACGCAGGTTATGATGCTGCCGTCGAGGAGTTTAAAAAGGCCGGCATAGATATCTGCCATGCCTCGTGCTGGACCCATGCCAGACGACCTCTGCACCGCTATTTAACTGAATCAGGACTGCTTAAAATCTACAATCAATATCTGTTGCCAGATGGCTGTTAGATGAGTGCTTTTATGGAGAACCTGAGAAAATATGAGCAAAAGAATAAAGGTGCAAAATCTTTATCTGCTCTGAACAGAGACTGTCTTATTGTCTATTACCTCATCAACTGCCTGTTTTATATAGACAGCAGCGTCTGGCAGGAAACTATCATTAAAGGCACCTCATTTGAAGATGAGATAGAAAAGTACAGAAAGAATATATCCTCTAAGGTGCTGGATGCTATATTTGATGTGGTAAGACACATAATCAGAGAAAATGGCAATATAGTTATTAAATGCTCTGGCAGTCGCCATGGCCGTGTCAAATACAGAAAATCAAATCAGCATGCTGTCTCTGGTCCTCTTATCTATCTGCTCAATCAGGAGACAAAGCTCAGAGAGTTTGTAGATAAACCACATATAGAGCTATCCCCATCAGCAGCTGAAAGAGCTATAAGGCTGGGAGCCTGTGCGCGTCACAGTTTCCAGTTTTTAAATCACCCGGACAGTGCTCAGGCTTTTGCAGATCACCTGACTATTGCCAATACCTGTACAATGAATAATGTATCATTTACGCAGTATACATTATGGCTTATGGCCAATATCAGATATAGAATTGTGCAGAAACTAATGCTCGAAGGTATGCAGTCACATGCAGTTTCACTGCCAAAATCAAGAACAGAAACTATTGAAGATGGGGACAATAAAGTAAAGATCCGCATTTGGCTGTATGATAAGGCTAATAAGAACATATTTGATGAAATCAGCTATGAAGGACTTACCCCATACGATTTCAAGACTCTGATCTTAAGTCGTGGAGAATGATAACCAAGCCTCGGCTCTTTGTGAGCCAAGGCCTATATAAGTGATTAAATGTGTCTTATATTAAGCGCTGCTGAAAAATTTACCTCTGATAACAAGGCTTTTTATCAAAGCATGCATTTGAATAAAAGCCTCTAATGATCCTACACTCTCTGCACTCGAGCTGCTGACCGTCTATAGCCATATATCAAAGCCGGCATGGCTACTCTAATCTATTTTGCAACAAGGCAGATCCTATGGGTTTCCCCATCGGAGTTATAGTAATCTGACTTGGTTTTACAATCTAGGGTCGCAATAGTTACTAGTTACAAATCTCCTGATTCATTCTTTCATAATCAGCGCTTTTAAATCCTTTATAGCTCATGACCCTCTCCTATATATCTGGTATGGGTCTAGTATTACAAGCAGGATGGATGACGTCTAAGGGGTCATGAATATCTTACACGCATCTTTATAAGATGAGCCTTCAGTCGCGTAAAAAACAAGAAAACCTAAATACTGCAGATTCAGTACTCAAAATGAGGGAGGAAGGCGCATGCACATCAGCATTTGAAGCACAATTTACAGTTTGTTAAAATCATGGATATGAATAGTTTTACGGTTTTGTGTATATCTTTTAACAAATATATAGGTAGGATAAAACTATGATTCATCAATTATCTGATGTACAGACAAAAAATATAGGGCTTAATACCAATATATGGCAGTATTGCGTTGTTCTTCCAAACGCTAAAATAGGAGATAATTGCAATATCTGCTCACACGTTTTTATTGAGAATCAAGTAGTTATAGGAGATAACGTTACTGTTAAATGTGGTGTACAGCTATGGGATGGTATAATTATAGAAGATAACGTGTTTATTGGACCTAATGTAACTTTTTGCAATGATATATTTCCAAGGTCTAAAAACAATGACTTTAAACTTATGTACACTAAAGTGAAGAAAGGAGCATCAATAGGAGCTAATGCTACTATCCTGCCAGGAATTACAATTGGTGAAAATGCAATGATAGGTGCCGGGAGTGTCGTTGTAAAAGATGTAAAGCCAAATACAATTGTTGTGGGCAACCCTGCCCATGAAGTTGTAAAATAGCGTTATTGTACTTAGCAAACAATATTGTTATAACACCTATAGAATATATCTGTAGAGGCAAAAATGATTAAATTTTTAGATTTACATGCTATAAATGAGCGGTATCGTACAGAGATAGATCAGGCAATAAACAACGTTATAAACTCTGGATGGTATATAGGTGGAGAAGCAAATACAAAGTTTTGTAAAAATTTTGCCGACTTTTGTGGAGTAAAGTATTGTGTTGGTGTTGCCAATGGACTTGATGCTCTTACATTGCTCATAAAAGCGCATGGCTTTGGTCCAGGCGATGAAATTATAGTTCCTGCAAATACATATATAGCAACTATTTTATCTATCACAGCCTGCGGATGTACTCCCATCCTGGTTGAACCTGATATAAAGACCTATAATATTGATCCTTTACTGATTGATAGGCATATAAGTCAAAAGACCAAGGCTATTATGGCAGTGCATTTGTATGGTTCTGTCGCTGATATGAATCAAATCAATACGATTGCTAAACAGTATAATTTAAAAGTTTTTGAAGATTGCGCCCAAGCGCATGGTGCTATTTATAATGGAAATAGAGTTGGCAATCTTTCTGACGCTGCGGCTTTTTCCTTCTATCCAGGAAAGAATTTAGGATGTCTTGGTGATGGTGGCGCTGTTGTCACAAACGATGAGAACATTTACAACAGAGTTAAAGCTCTTGCAAACTACGGTTCTGACTATAAATATCATCATATCTATAAAGGTGTAAACTCTAGGCTCGATGAAATACAGGCTGCAATTCTAGATGTAAAACTCAAATATCTTGATGAGGACAATAACAAAAGAAGAGCAATTGCTAAACAGTATTTGCACAATATCAAGAATGAAAAACTTATACTTCCAAAAGTTACACCTGATCTAGAGTCTGTCTGGCATTTATTTACACTTCGTACAGAAAAAAGAGATGAGCTTCAGCAATATCTGACAGAACATGAAATCCAAACAGTGATTCACTATCCAATTCCTCCACACAAACAGAATGCCTATAAAGAAATGAATGGTTTTTCTTTACCAATAACAGAGAAAATAGCTGATACAATTATCTCTGTACCTATGTCTCCTGTGTTGACAGAACAAGAGGTTAATAAAATTATTTCTGTACTAAATGAGTATTAAGATAAAAATGGCAGTATCTAAAGTTTATGAGGTTGAGCTTGATATAAAAGGTGATGATAGAGGTTCACTAATTGCTGTAGAGAACCTAAAAGAAGTACCTTTTGAAATCAAGAGAATATATTATATTTTTGGAACAAAAACAGATGTGGCTAGGGGATTTCATGCCCATAAAAAATTAAAACAGCTATTAATATGCGTATCAGGAAGTGTAAATATTAAGTGTGAATATCAAGATAAAATAGAAACTCATAGTTTAAACTCTCCATCTCAAGGGCTCTATATGGAAGGACTTGTGTGGCGAGAAATGTTTGATTTTTCTCCAGATGCTGTATTGCTGGTATTGGCCAGTGACTTTTATAATGAGTCTGACTATATTAGATCATATGATGATTTTAAAAATGAAATGGCTACTAATTGATACTATTCTTGGGTACAGATAATAGTATTGGAGAAAGTGCAAAGATAAGTGAAAATTAAAAATTTGTTTGAATAGATATTTTGTAAGATATCCATGATCCCTCAGACGTCATCCTTCCTGCTTGTAATAATAGACCCATACCAGATATATAGGAGTGGGTCATGAGCAATAAAGGATTTAAAAGCGCTGATTATGACAGAATGAATCAGGAGATTTCATCTCAGGGTATTACTGTTAAATCTTATTATTATCAGAACATAGATAGACTTTACTGTATCCAATTCAATAGCTTCTGTGCCCTCTATACTACAATAGTTGCAACTTAATCCTTTACAGGAGTTTTAACCTAAATTTTTCATGCAATATATAGTAGTTTGCTCGGCCATTTATATTTACTTATTATTTATTAAATAATTTACTGTTAGCAATGATTTTTTTTTAGTAAAAACTCATTGCTTTTTTATTGTTTTTGTGTATACTATATATTATCGGTTTATAGTTATTTGTATAGTAGTGATTTTAGGGGGCTTTTCATGATTTATTACGAAATAACATATGCTGTTCCTCAAAGCAGGTGCTATACACAGTCTGAAATACGTGGTGGCAGGCCTATTAAATATCTGTATATGTACACTTCCTTTTTTAGAAATGAAAAAGGACAGTCCCGCAATAAGTCTGTTATCGTTGGTCGAGTCAGTGAGACTGATCCAACACTGTTTCACCCTAATGACAAATATTTTGCTATTACCGGTACGGCCATCCCTCAGGTGGTATTAGATAAAAAGGAAGAGCGTAAAGCTAAAAAGCAAAAAAGAGGTTCAAAGATTACATCTATTTCTCATGGTGTACCTGTAGTTAATGGTGATGTTGTTAAAGGCAGCTCTCTGATATTAAAAAAGATTTTTGAAAATACAGGTTTGAGCGACTGTATAAAAAAGATCTTTGATAAAAAAGAGTCTGACTATTTAACTGCAACAGCATGTCTTATAGCCTCTGGTGATTCAACCATGAGTAATATTGATGACTTTTCAAAGACATTTGTCTTTGATGAGCCTGAGATTGGCTCTGTTAGAGATTTAACAATATCAAGGCTGTTTTCTCTTTGTGAACAGGAAGATATAGATTCATTTTTCGAATTATGGCTGAAAAAACATATGGATCTGAATGAGGCAATATGTTACGACGTAACTTCATTTTCCTCATATGCACAAGAGATACAGCATGCTGAGTTTGGTTATAACAGAGATAAAGAGGATTTGCCACAGGTTAATCTTGGCATGTTCTCAAGTATAAAAAGTAAAAAGCCACTGTATTATTCAATGTACAATGGCTCTCTGAATGATTCTACGCAACTACCATACGTAATCAATGATGCCAAGCGTCTTGGTATCAGCACGCGCAATGTCTGCACCTTTGACAGAGGTTTCTTTAGCCAGAAAGGTATTACTTTTCTTGACAATGCTGGGCTAAAACTCATTGTTGGTGTTTCTCTTAGCAGGTATAAGCAAGCCCTTGAGGTTATTGAGGCTCTGTCTAACTCTCAAGCATATAGGTTGCCAAAATATGAATTGTGTTGAATATTGTGCAAGAAGATCCGAAGAGTCGGAACATGAACTTGTATTTCAGTGCTCTATTTGCACCTAAACCTGCGGTCAATTTTTAGCTCCCCTCGATTTGAAGTTTTGTTTCAAATCATAGTAACAAAAACTAACATTTCCTCTCCTTCGTTCTTACATTGGCATCTTTGGTATCTTAGAGTCTCCAATTTTTAAAGGAGGCTTTATGCCAAGGATAAATTACATTGCAAAACATAAAAAGAAAATTGGTAGTGGAGGACAAATGGATCCAGATACCTTAAAGCGGGCTTTAATTAAAGCCCTGACTATGACGGCAGCACAGCTGGAGCATGAGGGGTTTTCTCATGGCACGGCACAGCGTCTGCGTCGTAAAGTTGCTGAGCTCAAGTTAACCCGAGAGTCTATTGGAGGTATGACCAGTAAAGAGCTTCATAAACTCTACTATAAAAAGACAAGGCCTGTACAAAGCAACAATAAAATTATGCCTGATATAGATTACCTACAAGACAAATATATCAAGTCGCATCTTGAGGCAAAGACACCGTCACAAAAGAAACTGGCTTTAACCAGGAAGTCAGTGATTGAACTTTATTACTTCAATGATCCAAAAAATAAAGAGCTCGTTGAGAGTGGAGAGAGTAGCTTCTTGTCTTTATCTCGTGTATGCCATATATGGCGGGAGCATGAAAAACAGATTAAGAAGCCTGTCTATATGAAAGAGCATGAAATGGCTGGTGAGGCTGAGTATGACTTTACAGGAGTTAGATTGCCCTATGTGGTTAACGGCGCCACCCACTATGCCACATTTATCGTGGCTGTACTTACCGGATCGCGCTATATCTTTGTCAAAGCTATTGCCAATCAGTCTCAACCTGTGGTGTGTGATGCCATAGCTGACAGCTTTAGATATTTTGGTGGCTGTCCCCATGTCATACGCATTGATAATTTCAAAGCAGCTGTTAAGAAGGCTGCTCGTTATCAGGGTCAGCTTACAGATGAGATGATTAATTTTAAAGAGTTTTTTAATATAGGGGTCTTTACCTGTCGCAGCGGACGGCCTAAAGACAAGGGCGCTGTCGAGGCTGCCGTAAAGTATGTTACCCGTTATGCTCTGTCTATTGCCAACAACCACGTAAAAGACGGCAATCCTTTCAGTTCATTAGATGAGATAAACTCTTTTATCGCGCCTCATATTGCCAGGATGAATGAATGCAAGGTAAGGGGCATGAAGAGCTCAAGAAAGGAGCTTTTTGATATTGAAAAAGGTTTATTGCAACAGCCTGCCTCATGGGATTACAGGTTCTTTGAAAGCTTCATTATAACAGTGTCTGAGACTGCCCGCTTTACTTTTGAAGATCATACATACGCAATACCATCTAAATGGATTGGACAGAAAGTCACAGTGCATACCACTAATCAGACAGTTAGTTTTTTAAGCCTTGATACTGTTATTGTAAGTTATAAAAGAATGGATGGCGTAAAAGGCCTGTCAGCCATCCATGGTGTTATTGAAAAACAACACCTTATATATGACATCTTTAGCATAAAAAATCAAGAAGATTTACTGTTGGAGTGGGCAGAAGCTATTGGGGAGCATGTTAAAAGCTGGTGTGATTTCCAGCTCACGCACTGCAAATATGGATATGCTGACAAAATAAGATATATACACAAATTCCTGACCATTGTTAAAGCCAATAAAGCTCACTACAGCATCTTTGATCGCTGCGTCAAAGAGCATATGTACAAAGGCTTTGACAGTATCATATGTTCTGAGCTTATAAAGATATGGGAGAGATATGAAAAGCCTGCCATATACAATTATGATGACGTCTACAATGACAAGACCTATATGGCCCTTGGTGAAGCTGTCATCTTAGGACATTGCGATCTCATGCTCTGGCCATTGCCTCAAAAAGAAATCACATCACAAACCTCATCTACGCAGGGTTCTGAGAACCAATCTAGGCCTAAAGAATTTTTAAATGGCCATGCTGTATACGATGAGCGCTTTGCTTATATAAAAAATCAACTTAGCTAGGAGTTAATTATGTCACTTACAAATATTCAATCTTTATTACGTGAGCTGGATATGAGGGGAGCTTTAGAGCAGTTTAATGCATATGTAAACAACCCTCAGGAGCTGGAGGCCACCAGCATTGATACCATTTTGACCAATATGCTCACAGCTGAGCAGAATACAAGAAATAAAAGACGTCAGGAGTCTTTAATTAAAGCTTCTAGACTGCCGGTAAAGGCAGAGCTTTGCATGATATTAAAAGATCTAGAACGCAGTGACCCTACATTTATCAATAAGATAGATAGCTTAAGCTCTCTTGAGTTTGTAGAAAAGTGCTACAACCTGACCATATACGGTAAAGCTGGATCTGGTAAAACCTTTATTGCTTCAGCTTTAGGGAGACGCAACTGCTGTCTTGGCAACTCAACTTTATACTACTCAACCAAAGACATTATAGCCAACCTGCACATGAATTTAGGCTCTGCAAGCTACGCCACCAAGTTAAAAGTTATAACAGGTAAAAGCATGCTTATCCTGGACGACTTCTGCCTCACCCCATATGATGCTGACGAGAAAAGCATTTTATTTGACATTCTGGACAAGCGATATGGCAAAAAGAGCACAGTGATTCTCTCTCAAAAATCCCCAGATGCCTGGATTGATATTTTAAAAGGAGGTATTGATGGTGATTCACTGTCAGAATCTATTGTTGAGCGATGCTCTAACAATAATTACACACTTATTGTACCAGGCACTTCCCGCCGTACTTCTGTTGATGAAGATTAAATCAAAAGAGCATGCTCTTTTAAAACCTGGAGAATAATTATTATGACAACATCTAAATCAGATAAAAAAGCTTTTCGTGACGATCTGACCAAAGAGAAATTTGATGAGGCTGTATCTACCCTTAATAAGCAAGGTAAAAAACTGACTATACGTGCTATTAAAGAGCTTGTCGGAGGCGCTAATAAAACCATATCAGCATTTATGCGTCAGTACAATAAAACCATTATGGAGGCCAGTTTTAATGAAACTATGCCAGAAAGCTTCCAGCAGGACATGCAAAGGGTGGCATTAAACCTGTTTGAGTCTTTTAGAGATAAGATCAATGCCGACAGAACCCGACTGCAAAATGAGTATGATGCAAAGCATAAGGAAATAGGTGAGCTTATGTCAGAGGCACAAAAGGAGCTGCATCTAGCTCAGGAGAAGCTAAAAGAGCAAGATGCTCAAATTGCTAAAAAGGATGAAAGGATAAAAGAGCTTGAGTCTCTTTTAGCGGAGCAAACCAAGACCAACGCACATTTAACCAAGCGGCTGGAGCAGCAAAGCGATGACAAGCAGCAGGCTATACTGGAGGCTATAGCCAGGCTTGGTAAATAAAACTGGGTAAAGTAGACAAGGGCTGGCTTAAAAGCTGGCCTTTTTTGTTGAGTATCCACTTGATTATAATCAAAAAATTACAATTAAAGGAACATTTAAAGGTACAAGTTAAAAGAACATGTTCTTTTAATTAAAGGAGCATGTTCTTTTAATTAAAGGAGCATGTTCTTTTTAGACAAAAGGAGCGTGTTCCTTTAATTTACATATTATGTGACATATGACGCCAATATGTTAGATAATTGTCAGTGCTCTATTAATCTGTCATTAATTTAGCTCATATCTTTGTCGAGTTTTCTGCCTATCTTTTATTGATTCCTCTTGCTCTTCTTTAAAGTCACCACATTCTGCTCACTTTTTGTCAAAACCCAGTCTGGGCCTATTTTTTGTTAAAAATTTGGAAATAGAGGTTACCTTACGTTGAAAAATGCAGAAAAAGGTACAGATGCTTTGCTATGATTTAGGAAAAGACAGTTTTAGAAATGCCGCGGGACACTACCCTTTAGATTAACGCCCTAAAAATAGTGTCCCGCCCAAAAACGCACAAGGCGTCTTCATGGCAATAATTGTAGCAGAAGAAGATACTCTTGTTAAAGAGGTATACAGAAAATCAAATAAAACCGGGAAGCGTGAGCTAGTACCAGTGCTTACGCTAAAGCCGGGCGTTGTGGTCAAATGCCGGTATTGCGGTCAGCCTATGATACGTTATGGTATAACCGGTTATAAAAAGCATATTGAAGACATTCGCCACGGAACTCCTACAAAGATCTTTCACCTGCAGATTCTAACCTGTCCCAATAAAGAAAAATGCCGTGACATAACATCAGGCAAAGATCCTCAAGGTAACAGCAATAAAGCAACCCATGTTCTGCTGCCTGATTATGCCTGCCCAGGTTTAAGAGTACAGTCAGACACAGCAGAAGATCTTGCCAAGGCCAATAAAGAGATACTGCATTTAAAGGGACAGTTTAATCACACTAACCTGTCATGGCCAAGAATAAAGCTATATATATCTCAGAGTAAGCTTTTACACAAGCTCAAAGAAGAGTACGTTAATTTTAGATATTTTGTCATAAAAGCTCTTGGTCCCTTAGGAAAACACCTATCAATGCCCGTTGAAACGGTGCTATCTCATGCTCAAAATGTTTTTGAAACTTATAGTTTAAATTTTAACAGGGCACCTGTTAAAACCAGAGGCAAAACTTTTGATATACAAGGAAAAAACAAATTTAGAATTTTTGGTGTCTACTGTTGCTCACAGTTTGTCAACGACCCACCCATACACCTAAAACATAATTGGGTGATCTCCTGCAATAACATGATAATCAAAGAGCCAGATGACAGCTCTTAGTCATTTGTTTTATAGGAGATTCTATAAATGACCAATATTAAACAAAGAATTAAAGATTTAAATGATGATCCAAAGAGTTACAGAATGAGGGTTATTGCGCCCATTGTGTCACTTAAGAAAGATGCCAATGGGAAAAATTCGAAGAAGCGTGTGGCTATGATAAAACAGGTTGCAGCAGAGCAGTGCTTATCTGTGAGAACTATTGAGCGCTGGGTTGACCAATATGAACAATTTGGTCTGCAAGGACTTGAGCCAAAGTATAAGAAGTTTCGCTCAGATATAAGGAGGTTCATCAGTTTTGAGAGTCTACTAGATGAAGCAATAGTCTTGCGCAGGCAATGTCCTACCATTTCAGTAGTTGAGATCATTAAATGTCTGGAAGAAAAACACCAAAACATAAAGGGCATTATAAAGCGCTCTACTTTACAGAGGCATTTACAGCAGAAAGGTTTTTCTCGTGGGGAGCTTTTAAGAGAGCGTGAAAAAGGAGGAACAGCATTTTTCGGAGCCTATCGTAAAAAGCTCCCTATGGAGCAGGTTCAGGCAGATATTAAAATAGCTGGAAAATCATTTTGTGTTAATGAGCAGGGCATGCCAGTAACCCCATATATCCATCTATGGATGGACAATGCCTCACGCATGATCCTCGTGGCAACCATATCTGACACCCAGGATAACAGCCTGGTTCTGTCATCTTTTAGAGAGCTTGTTACAGGCTATGGTATTCCAATGAGCATTCTTACAGATCAGGGCTCTGTATATAAGAGCGCTGCAATGGAGCATTGCACCAGCACTTTAGGAGTTCCTCATAAGCGCTCAAAACCATATAAACCTCAGAGCAAAGGGGCAATTGAACGTTTAAATGGTACTTTAGATAAAGTATTAAAGCAGCTTGAAGGTATGAATAATGTAAAGCTGAGTATGGTTGAATTACTTGTAAAACAGTGGGTTGCAGAGTACAACGAAACACCACATTCAGCTCTAACCGAAAATATGGGAACAGATGCAGAGGTAACACTATCCCCTAAAGAATATTTTTACAAATATATAGAGCTTGTAGCAAGACCTGTAGATGATATTGTGAATCTGGCCTTTACTATGGAGTACTCTCGTAAGGTCCTCAAGGATGGCGTCATACACATAAAAGGCCGTTATTACAAGTTGCCTGCAAATAGCGCCAAAAGTGGAGAGTATGTGGTCGTGCACTGCTCTTTAGTGGGCAATTCAGTGGAGCTTGTACAGGAGCTTACTGAGGAAGAAAAAAAAGAAAGCCTCTCACAGAGCATGTATAAATTTATACCGCTGTATGAGCGTGAAATCAAAGAGAATATTGACTTTACCGAACGTGCATCTGATAGATCAGAAGACATGCCTCAGTCTGTGCCTGATGAAATAAAGCCAACTATACAAAGGCTCGCCCGCAGGTTGTATAAGGATAGAGATCTTTATACCACAGAGAAGGATTTTGAAGAGCAACTAAGGAAAGAGCTATTCCACCAAGGCCCGGCCTCCTATAGCACAGAGCCAGGAAATAGCTCTTTATACAACAAAAGCTCAATCAAGACAGATGAGGATAAATAATTATGATAAGCACTGATTTATTAGACTACTTTAAGATGGAATATACCCCTTTTACAAATAATATTGACACTGGCTTTCTCTATCAGACAGACATTTTTAGAGGAGCATGCCTGAAGTTAAAAATGGCCATTGAGAACAACTCATTTGCATTGCTGACCGGAGTCCCTGGTACAGGTAAAAGCACACTGCTGCGCTACTTTACATCTCAGCTTAATGAAGAAAAACATACAGTGATGTATGTATCACTGTCTAATGCCACACCCAGGTGGATGTATATTGCTCCATTAAATCAGATGGGTGTAAAGTCAAAGTATTATGTCAATGATGCGCGTCTGCAGCTGCACAGAGAGATTGAGACATTAAGAAAGACCCACGGTAAAAAGGTAATTCTGATATTTGATGAGGCCCACCTGCTGGCTAATAAGTACAGTAAATTCAGCCTGCTTGAGGAGATTAGATTTTTACTCAACGGTAACAGCTATGACAGCGGATCACCGCTTACACTGATACTCTCAGGCCAAAAAGAAATTCTGTCTGTGCTCAAGACAGATAAGTGCAAGGCTATAACTCAAAGGATTATGTATTTTAGCTCTACGCAGAATCTGACAAATGAGCAGGTTGGCAGTTATATAGGATCTCATTTAAAGTGGTCAAGATGTCAAGATAATCCGTTTGAATATAGGGCCGTGGAAAAGATAGGCGATCTCTCAGGAGGAAATCCACGACTTATTAATAAGATCTGTATGCACGCTTTAAGCTATACATGCTTAAAGCGTGAAGAGAAGGTAACCGAAGCTACCGTAACTGAAGTTGCCAATAACGAGGTTATTGACCTAATTTTAAAGAATTTAAACTAGTGTTAAATTGAGCTTATCCTGTGAAGCTTCCAGGATAAGCTGTGCCTACAATCATAAGCCACCTCTCCCAATAATACAAGCCAATTGTCATCATTTTAATGAATATTAAGAAAATTTTTATAGTATTACGTCAGACTAATTGGCAGGTGGTAAAAACATTATTGCAATCATATGGTTATGACAAAAAAGAGCAGTTATAGACAACATATTTGAGCAGGTGGTGACACTATTATTGTAGGCACAAACAAGACAAGATTACGACATAATTGTAAGCAATTAGTGGCAACATACTTTAAACAGATATTGCCGACAAACTCGAGCAAATGGAGACAACAATTTGAGGTCAAAAAGGCGACAGAAATAAAGCAGTTAGTGTCAACAATAAAATAGCAGAAAAGCCATTAAATAAGGACATAATTATGAGCAATTTTAATGACAAACTAGCAGAGCATTGACAGATATCTCACAAAAACAACACAAGTTATGGTGCTTTTAAAGATCTTCTAAAAAAATATTTCAAGATCTTCTAGCGTAGCACAGTCAGATCTTTATGGACAATATTTCCTTATGTATCAATATGTTATTATAGAAATTTGTTTTGCTACACTAGCTAGATTTAAGCCTCATGGGTTCAAAGTAACGGGAATTTCTACAAAAATAAGGTATTGACAAATTAAAAATGATGATGAAATAATAAAAAAGTAAGCCAAAAGGGATGAGATTTTGTCTTTTTGTGAGCTAAAAATACCCCAGAAGGTCATATTAAAAATTACCACTCCACGGATCTTCTAACACAAGATCGTCAGATCTTCTTCGCAATATTCAACAAATTGTCTGAATATCCAGGAATTTACGGCCATCACATAGAGCATACAATAGAAGATGTAAAAGGGGTCCTGCATATTTACCATGATATGAATAAGTGTTATGACGATAATAAAATACTCAGTCAAGAAGTTGCCGCTGAGATTGAAAAAATCAAGGAAGTTAATGATGATGGTATGCCAATAACACAAAGAAAAGCTAAGTCCCTGTGCAAGTTTCACAATTGCATAAAAGATGACAGTAACCCTTGTGGATACGTATTTAAAGAGGATGAAGATAAAATAATAAAAGCTCAGAAGCTGCTTGGCTTTTTTGCACTGTTTACTACTAACTCTGATCTTAGTGGCGCTGATGTACTGTCTGCCTACAGGCACAAAGATGTGCAGGAAAAGATCTTTGATACTGCCAAGAACACTTTAGACTGCGATAGATTAAAAATTCATAACTCTAATACTGCAAGAGGTAAAATGTTTGTGATTTTTATGGCTCTAGTTGTACACAGCTTTATACAGGAAGTTATAAATAAGCTAAAGGTCGAAGAGCCAAAACGCTTTATTAAAATGACCTATGAGAAACTACTAAGAGAACTTGATGATATAAGTATTAAACGCTGGAAATCAGATATTTTTCTGACCAAGGCACTGACAAAAACCCAAAAAATCATCCTAGGTGCGTTAGGTGTTGATCTGTCGGCTATAGAGCTGGTTTAAACCGTGCGTTCTCTAAGATCTTGTATACTATAGGGCATGCATAAGTTAGGCTAAAAGGACCTTCTAGATGGCAGGAGATGTCAAACGCAATATAAAATAAAACAAATGTAATAAAAAA
Organism: Anaerobiospirillum thomasii; assembly: GCF_900445255.1. Classification (NCBI taxonomy): domain Bacteria; kingdom Pseudomonadati; phylum Pseudomonadota; class Gammaproteobacteria; order Aeromonadales; family Succinivibrionaceae; genus Anaerobiospirillum; species Anaerobiospirillum thomasii. The sequence continues at coordinate 47,433 of NZ_UAPU01000006.1, read as the reverse complement.
ATGGTGGGTAAAAAAAACTGCCATTTTATTTTTTTTGACAACAAAAATATTGGATTGTGATTTAATCTTAAAAGATGCAAATTTAATTATATTGGTCTAATGATTAAAATTAATGAAATTTAGCTGAATGAAATCCGTAATTCTCAGTCAGTAATTATATGCATTATCATGTTTCAATAAAGTAAGTAAATCTCATTAAACCCAGTATATAATTTTGGATATACTTATAATACTGCTTTGGTTTCAAATTAGTTATTTAGTGGTAATTAGTGTTATCTGTCCTTCAGAGAGACCAGAAGATAAATGGTGGTTTTGTAATCATATGTATAGCACTGTACGTGCGCTCAAAGATTTATATAATTGCACTTTATAACTCTAACTATATTGCTTAAGTTATTATAGCTTTGCTTTAAAAAAAATATATCTGATTTTATGTCTTAGCTTAGATCGAGTTTCTCTAAAAGGGATTAGTACTACTAGTACTTTAAATAAATAAAACAAAAAATATTTAAATATGTAATAAGGAGATCTCTGCTTTCGTATTTTTTTAAATAATTTATAGTTATTTAAAGTATTTCCTAGGGTGTCATTATTACTATGATCCTTTATGTTGAATAAGTTATTGTATTTAGCAATGTAAATGTGTTCATTTTCTAAAGAAGTATGGTTTTCTATTTCAGAATAGAAAATAAGAAGTAAATAAACATCCTTTTTAGGAAATTTATTAGAGAGTTTTTTATAGCTTTCAATTATTGTATCAAACTCTATCTTGTTGGAACGGTCCCACCAAACAAATAAAATTTTATTTGAGTTTTCAGCAAGATTATAAAAGCGGGCTATTCTCCGGTTGTACTTGCTCTTTACATCATTAAAAGCATCCGAAAACTCAAGATATTTATTAAAGTCATGGTAAAAATTAAATTCTAGTTTTTTATCTTCATAATCTGCGTGTTCACAGTTTATTCGTGTATTATAAGGAAAACCAAGTTTATATATATTTTCTTTGCGAAGAAAATTTTCAAAATTATTGCATATAAGATCTATTCTAGTAGTAAAACTAGCACGAGTTAACCAATCAAAAGGGAAAGTATAGTCTTGTAGATTAAATCTCCTCAAGTACGATGTACAGGCACAATCTTCCCCTAATGATACTATTAGATCAAATTTATTTTTAAAAAAAAACGTATTACCCATAAATTTTATTATATTTTAAAAAATTAATAACACTTAAATTATTAGATACTACCCCTTCAGAAATTAAAAAATTTCTCATTTCCTTACCATAATAACTATCATAAATTTGTTTTAACTCCCCTTTCTCATAGAATTCTATTGCTTTTCTTATATGTTGTCCAGTGCCATTTGAGAAAAATGATGCTGCAGAGCGCCATCTTATTACCTTTTCTTCATATTGTTTGAAGTTTCTAATATTATAGTGAAAAAGCTGTATATCTGACGACTCTAGCATCTTTTTATTTCTAATTTTTATATCATGATTACCCATTGAAGGATTTGGATTTCCTTTTGTGCTATGAATAACCTTAGTACACCCCTGGCTTCCAATAAAAGGCATGAACTCACTCTTTGAAGAAATTCCAAGCATTTCTGCTCTAAACTTAGTAAAAGGGCAAGTAACAAACATAGTTGAATTTAAGTAATCATATTTATCATCTGGATATAGCATAATCGAATCAACTATTAAAACATTGGCTATATTCAATGTATCTTTTAAAATGCTTTTTTTTAAGTTAAGCGACTTACTGTAGTAGAATTCATCCGCATCAGCATTTATAATCCAATCTGCTTTGTACTTATTTGTAGCTATGTTAATCATATTTTTTACAAACTTAGTTTGTAAAAATTGTTTTTCTGATGTGTAAATTATGTCAAGAACCAATCCTTCCTTTTTAAGCTTTTCTAAAATATCATTTGTTTTGTCTGTGCTATTCTGGCTTGTAACAATAAATCCATCAACTCCCATTGCAGCATGAAATCTTATATTTGTCTCTATAATATTTTCTTCATTTTTAACCAGAAGAGTCATTATGAGTTTTGTTTTTTCAATTTTATTGCGTGCAATTATTTCTAGAATTTGTTCTCTAGCAGTTCTAGAGATAAGTCCTTTTAATAAAATTTTTATATCTAGTTTATTCATATTTTTCTTATTAATAAATGTTTTTTGCAAGAATAGTTTGTTTTATATTATCTTCATAATGAGGATAGTCTAGTGTATAGTGCAGACCTCTTGATTCATGTCTTAGCATTGCAGATCTTACGATAATTTCTGCTACATCCAAAAGATTTCTAAGCTCTAGCAGATTAGAGCTAACTTTGAAGTTGGCATAATACTCACCAACTTCCTTTTTTAGCATTTCTATTCTATGCATGGCACGCTCAAGTCTCTTATTGGTTCTTACAATACCAACATAGTCCCACATGGTAAGGCGCAGTTCATGCCAGTTATGAGTAATTATAACCTCTTCATCTGAGTCTGTAACCTGACTGTCATCCCACTCAGGAATGGTAGCATTTGAAGATTCAATATCATCAATATGCTTTAATATGTTTTTTGCTGCTGCATGACCATATACAACACACTCAAGAAGAGAGTTTGAGGCAAGACGGTTGGCCCCATGTAATCCAGTGTAGGCGCATTCACCTAGAGCATACAGACCCTGTATATCTGTTCTTGCTTTACTGTCAACCATGATACCACCACAGCTAAAGTGAGCTGCAGGTACAATAGGTATTGGCTGCTTGGTTATATCAATACCAACTTTTAGGCATCTTTCGTAAATTGTAGGAAAATGTTTTTTGACAAAGTCAGCTGGCTTATGACTTATATTTAAATACATGCAGTCAGCGCCTGTCTTTTTCATTTCATGATCAATGGCTCTTGCGACAATATCTCGTGGAGCAAGCTCTCCTCTTTCATCATACTCTGGCATAAATCTTGAGCCATCCTTACGCTCAAGAGTGGCGCCTTCACCACGCAAAGCCTCTGTTAATAAAAAGTTTCTGTCAGCATCACAATAGAGTGTTGTTGGATGAAACTGATTAAATTCCATATTGGCAATGCGACAGCCCGCTCTCCAGGCCATGGCAATACCATCACCTGAGCTTACCTCTGGATTGCAGGTATACAGATAGGCCTTTGAGGCACCGCCTGTGCATAAGGCTACAAACTTTGCAGTAATGGTCTCAACCTTACCATTCTCACTATTTAGCACATAGGCGCCAAGTACACGGTTGCCAGGCAGATCAAGTTTGGTTGTGGTTATAAGATCAACTGCGTTTCTATACTCAAGAATGGTGATATTTTTATGCTCTTTGGCTCTTTTTACCAATGTCTCCTGAATTGACTGGCCTGTATGATCCTCGGCATGGAAAATTCTTCTGTGAGAGTGGCCACCTTCACGGTGCAGATGATAAGGAGACTGCTCTGGCAGTTTTTCTGTCTCTTTAAGATCAAAAGGTACGCCCATATTGATGAGCCACTGAATAGCATTGTGGGCATTTTCAGCCACATAGCGCACAGCCTGTTCTTCACAGATTCCGGCACCTGCAATGCAGGTATCACGTATATGATCTTCAATTGAGTCCTGATCGTCCTTTATATTGTAGACTCCTGCAATGCCACCCTGCGCATAATTTGTAGAACCTGCACAGACATCTTTTTTTGATAACACAATAACTTTGGCTTTATCTGCAATACCAAGAGCCAGGGTCAGTCCGGCAGCGCCGCTGCCAATGATAAGACAATCAGTTGAATAGTTCATCTACATATACCTGAAAAGTTTTAAGGTATTTACATGACATGTGCAATACCTTTTTAATAATATCTGTTAACATTGTACACAATCTTGCAATTTGTGATTAAGATCGTTTGTAAATTTATTAAAATAATTGAACTTTTAAATATGTGAACGGTCAAAAGAGTAGAGGTGTTGGAAATTTATCATGGAACCGCAGAACGATAAAGACAATGCATCTTGTGATGCCGCTATCGTAAAGCGGGTTCAGGAAGGTGATAAACAGGCTTACAACATACTTGTTATCAGGTATCAGCACAGAGTATGTCAGATTGCACAGAAGTTTGTAAAAGACAGTGTTGATGCCAATGATATAGCTCAGGAAGCATTTATCAAAGCTTACAGAGCTATAGGAAGCTTTAGAGGAGAAAGCTCCTTTTACACCTGGCTCTATAGGATTGTAGTCAACTGTGCTAAAACCTATTTGGAGCAGAACTCAAAGATGCAGGTGGCACTTGATGTTGATGCGCCTGAGTTTGAGTCACAGGATGTACATGGAGTTTTAACCTCGCATGAAACGCCAGATACACTTATTGAATCTGAAGAGCTTAAAAAAGTTATCTTCAAGGCGTTGTCAGAGCTTCCTGAAGATTTAAGACAGGCTTTAACCCTGCGCGAGATGGAGGGGCTATCCTATGAGGATATCTCAGTAATAGCAGGTGTTCCGGTCGGTACTGTAAAATCAAGAATTTTCAGAGCAAGACAGTACATAGAAGAACAAATGTCGGCTCATCGATAAACATAGCTGGAGATAAATAGGATATGTTTGCTAACAACAAGAACGACATAAATGAGCAGATTTCAGCCATTTTTGATGGCGAAGAACTGCCTCATGGCGAGCTGGTGCAAAGCCGTTCTGACGCTGCTAAAAAACATATGCAAAACTGGTCATTGATTGGCAGTGCCCTGCGTGATGAACTTCCTGCAAAGATTGATACTAACTTTGCAGATAGCGTCATGGCCAAACTCGAACTTGAGGAAAATGTAGGTCTTGCCAAGATTAAGTCAGATCTTAGCGATCAGGTTGAGGTCAATCAGAAACAGAAATATCGCCTTATCAATATCTTTAAGCGTAGCGCCATTATAGCAACAGAAATTGCCGTTGCCGCCTCAGTTGCAGTATTTACAGTTGTAGGATGGCAGACATATCTTGCAGGTGATATTGGCAGCAGCTACGATGGTTCTATGACAGCGCAGAGCCTTGGTCCTATTGGCGGTATCAATCTTGCAAGCTATCAGAATAATGGCCCTCATGTTATTAATTTAAATTCAGCTTCACAGACTCCTGCCATGCAGACCGAAGCTTTAAAGCAGATGCAGCACAAAGAGATGCAGAGAATTAATACATATGTTAAAGGCTATGTACTGGACAATTCATTAAAGTAAGATACAAAACTTTATGAGACTTATTTTACATACCGCAGGCTGGCTTTGTGCCCTTGCGGTTTTATTATCTATAAATACAGCACAGGCACAGGATCTGCACACTAAAAGCAAAGTGTATGGTGCAGATAACAAGTGTAATATAATTATGGCTCAGACCAAATCTGCCTATACTTCTACAGATATGCAGGCCCGCATGGTTGTTGTCAATGGCAACAACATGGGCATCTATTTTCTGCAGCATAATTATGCTGATAATAAACGCTATGCTATGTGGGAGAGTCTTGATGGTGAGATTCAGGGCTATGCCATGCGTGATAAGGATGGTTTTGACTACAACGTAGACAGACGTTATCTTGGGCATCTGTCATGGCATCCTACGCAGATCTGGAACAGAATTTTTGATCAGAACCCAGATTTTGAGTCATTTTCCTGTGTGATGACGGGCAGAACAAGGCTTGCAGGCTACAGGGTGACTTTAATCAGACTGGTGCCTCAGGATGGGCTGCGCTATACCTATCTTATTGCCAGGGATGACGATACAGAAATGCCAATAGAGCTTGCAATTTTAAGCCCTGAAGGTGAGGTTTTAACCAAGATTACAGCCATAGATTTTAATACCACACAAAAGCCTTTTCCACATGATGACAACATCTTTGAAAGCTATGCAGGCAGACCAAAGAGTTTAGAGACTGTAAAGCCATGGAAGGAGCTTAATCTGCCAGCGGACTTTAAGCTCATTGGCTATGGCTCTTTAAAGGATGACAATGATAATGAAACTTCTGTCTATCAGGAGTTTAGTGATGGCATTACCTCATTCAGGGTCTATAAAAGCCCAAGAATATCTGTTTTAATGCCAACTGTGAGCAATGGTACTTTAAATATTTTCAGAAAGGTAAGCGGTGACAGTGAATATGCTGTAGTGGGCGAGGTCAGCATCAAACTTTCTGAAAGTGTCCTTTCAAATCTTAGTCCATAAAATGCATTTTTATATTTAGAAAATGTATATTTATTGGTAAAATTATCGCGTTTACGGTTTGGAAATATACATACTATGTGTCTATTTCCAAATCATAATAATCTTATCTTATATTTTCACATGGAGTAGAGGCTCTCACCTCTGCTTTTGGATATTCTATGGCAGATTTCAATCAGAATTTAGTACGCAACTTTTCAGTTATTGCCCATATTGATCACGGAAAATCAACTCTTTCTGACAGATTTATTCAGCACTGTGGCGGTCTTACCGACAGAGAAATGCAGTCACAGGTGCTTGACTCAATGGATATTGAAAGAGAGCGCGGAATTACCATCAAGGCTCAGGCTGTTACCTTAAAATACAAGGCCTTAGATGGCAATATCTATGAGCTCAATTTCATTGATACCCCAGGTCATGTGGACTTTTCATATGAGGTATCAAGATCACTCTTTGCCTGTGAGGGCGCTTTGCTTGTTGTTGATGCAGGACAGGGTGTAGAGGCTCAGACTCTTGCCAACTGCTATCAGGCCATTGAGCTTGATTTAGAGGTTATTCCTGTTTTAAATAAAATCGATCTTCCAGCTGCCGATCCTGAAAGGGTAATTGAAGAGATTGAGGATATTATAGGACTTGATGCGCAGGATGCCTGCAGATGCAGTGCCAAAACCGGCATAGGTATTGTTGATGTTCTTGAGCGTCTGGTGCACTCAATTCCAGCACCGCAGGGCGATCCTGATGCTCCGCTGCAGGCTCTTATTATTGACTCATACTTTGATGACTATTTAGGTGTAGTCTCCCTGGTACGTGTTAAAAACGGTACATTGCGCAAGGGTGATAAGATCAAGGTTATGTCCACAGGTCAGACCTGGGATGTTGAGCGCCTTGGTATTTCCACACCAAAAAGAGTTGATGTAAATGTATTAAACTGCGGCGAGGTGGGCTGGGTTATCTGTGGTATCAAGACTATTCACGGTGCCCCTGTAGGTGATACCATTACCCATTCAAAAAATGGCTCTGTTGAGCCTCTGCCAGGTTTCCATGAGGCCAAACCTCAGGTCTATGCAGGTATGTTCCCTGTAGATACAGACGATTACAATGCATTTCGTGATGCCCTTGACAAGCTGTCATTAAATGATGCCTCACTCTTTTTCGAGCCTGAAAATTCAAAGGCTTTAGGCTTTGGCTTTAGATGCGGCTTTTTAGGCATGCTCCATATGGAAATTATTCAGGAGCGCCTTGAGAGAGAATACAATTTAAATCTCATTACTACAGCTCCTACTGTAGTTTATGAAATTGTTATGACCTCAGGTGAGATTATTCATATTGACAGCCCTGCAGCTCTGCCTCCTGTAAGTAATATACGTGAAGTGCGCGAGCCAATAGCTGAGTGTCGTATGCTTATGCCTACAGAATATGTAGGCTCTGTTATGACCTTATGTCAGGAAAAACGCGGTATTCAGACCAACATGGTCTATCATGGCGAGCAGGTGGCATTAACTTATGAGCTTCCTATGTCTGAGGTGGTTTTAGACTTCTTTGACAGATTAAAGTCTGTGTCCCGCGGTTATGCCTCACTTGATTACAGTTTCAAGCGCTTTGAGCATGGCGATCTTATCCGTCTTGATATTTTAATTGCAGGTGACAGGGTTGATGCTCTTGCTGTAATTGTCCACCGCTCTGTAGCTCAGTCACGTGGCCGTGCCCTGGTTGAGAAGATGAAGGAATTAATTCCAAGACAGATGTTTGATATTGCAATTCAGGCAGCCATTGGTGCGCAGATTATTGCAAGATGTACAGTAAAGGCTCTGCGCAAGGACGTGCTGGCCAAGTGCTATGGTGGTGACATAACAAGAAAGAGAAAGCTTTTAGAAAAGCAGAAGGCCGGTAAAAAGCGTATGAAGCAGTTAGGTCGTGTCGAGGTGCCACAGGAGGCATTCCTTGCAATATTAAAGGTAGGAAAGGAGTAGTCTATGAATACATTTTCACTGCTTTTAGTGTTTGCCACTATACTCTCAGGTATAGCCTATTTTTATGATTATACAAAAGACAGACCGCAAAGGCTCAAAGCCAGGGCTGCTTTGCTTGAGAGCAATGCCAAGGTCAGCAAAAAGGAGCTTAAAAAGATTATGGAGCCGCAAAGTCCTGTAGGACAGTTTGGCTCACTGTTTTTTATCATACTTTTTGTTTTTGTTTTCAGATCATTTATTTTTGAGCCTTTTAGAATTCCATCAGGCTCTATGATGCCAACTCTGCTCTCTGGTGATTTTATTGCCGTATCAAAGTGGAGCTATGGTATTAAAAACCCTTTAACAGGCAATACGCTGATTAGATTTTCAGATGTAGAGCGTGGCGATGTTATTGTTTTTAAATATCCAGAGGATCCTTCTGTTGACTATATTAAAAGAGTAATAGGCCTGCCAGGTGATGAGATTACCTATCATAATAAGCAGCTATATATAAGAAGAGCCTGCACAGAGGGACAGTGTGAAAGTCCAAAGCGCATAGATCTGTCTCAAAAGGGTGTATATACACAAAAGCATGCCACCTTTGAGGAGAAGTATCTGCTTCTTGATGAAAATCTTGATGGTGTGGAGCATGAGATTTTAATCAATCCTTTGGCCCCTGATATGCGTGCCCATTTTTACCGACAGGAGGGCAAGGATGTGGCTACCTGGGTTGTGCCTGAGGATCATTATTTTGTAATGGGTGATAACCGAGACAACAGTCAGGACAGCCGCTTCTGGGGCTTTGTGCCACGTGATTATATAGCAGGCAAGACTGTGTGCATCTGGCTGTCTGTTGAATATGAAAATGAAAGTGACTTCTTGCCATCAGCCATACGTTTTGAGCGCATTGGCTCTGTTAAATAGAGGGTGATTATGGCCAAGGATAATGCATTTATTCTACAGCCTCTTGAGCTGCAGATAGGTTATGCTTTTAATAACACCAGGCTTTTAGAGCTGGCTTTAACCCACAGAAGTGTCGGTACTGATCACAATGAGCGCCTTGAGTATCTGGGCGACTCAATTTTAGGCATGATTATAGCCAAAAAGCTCTATGATATGTTTCCTCATTCACCTGAGGGCGATCTGACCCGTATGCGTTCAACTCTTGTAAGAGAGCCTACTCTTGCTGAACTTGCGCGCGAGTTTAAGCTTGGCACTTATCTAAAGTTAGGTCCTGGTGAGCGCAAAACAGGCGGTTCACGCCGCGATTCACTGCTTGCCGATGCTGTAGAGTCTATCATTGGTGCTATGTTTATTGATACCAATGAGGATTTTCATCGCGTCAAAAGTGTTGTGCTCAAGTGGTTTGAAACAAGACTTAAAACCATAAATCCAGATGTTAATCAAAAAGATCCTAAATCAACTTTGCAGGAGCTTTTACAGTCACGCAAAATAGTTCTGCCAAAATATGAAGTTGAGCAGATAACAGGCAATGACAATGATCAGACCTTTTATGTAAGCGTACAGATTGATATTGTAAAAGAGAAGTTTAAAGGCAAGGGATCTTCACGTCGCAAGGCCGAGCAGCTGGCAGCTCAGGAGGCCTTGAACTTTATTAAAAAGCAGGGCTTGTAAGTTATGAGTGATAAAAGCTATTTTGGTTTTGTAGGTATTATAGGCAGACCTAATGTTGGTAAATCCACCCTGATGAATCATCTTTTAGGTCAGAAAATCAGTATTACCTCAAGACGCCCGCAGACTACACGCAACAGAGTTGTTGGTATTGATACAGATGGGGCCTATCAGACTGTTTATGTTGATACTCCAGGTTTGCACAAAGAGGAAAAAAGAGCTATCAACCGTCTTATGAACAGAGCTGCTGAAAGTGCTCTTGGCGATGTTGAGCTTATTTTGCTTGTAGTAGATGCCACTATGTGGACTGAGGATGATGAAATGGTATTTGCAAAAATTGAAAATACCAGATGTGATGTTATCCTCGTTATAAACAAGATAGATAAGCTCTCTGACAAGGCATCACTGCTGCCGCTTATTGAAAGACTGTCTCAGAAAGTAAATTTCAAGGCAGTTGTACCTGTAAGTGCTCTTAAAAACTCCAATCTTGATGAGTTAAAAAATCTGATTCGCTCAAGTCTGCCTGAGGGTGTGCACTGTTTTCCTGAGGATAGTATTACTGACAGATCATCACGATTTATGGCCTCAGAGCTCATACGTGAAAAGCTCATGCGTCAGATGGGTCAGGAGCTGCCTTACAGTGTAACTGTCGAGATTGAAGAGTTTAAAGAAGAGGATGCTGTCCTAAGAATAAGTGCTGTTATTTTAGTTGAGCGTCAGGGCCAGAAGAAAATGGTTATAGGCGCCAATGGCAGTCGTATTAAAAAGATTGGTACCGATGCCCGTATCGATATGGAAAAACTTTTTGAGAGCAAGGTCTTTTTAAATCTCTTTGTTAAGGTCAAGGCCGGCTGGGCAGATGATGACAGAGCTTTAAAGAGTCTTGGCTATGCTGACTTTGAGGGTAGATAATGGCAGCATTATCTTTCCTTGATGTTGGGTATGTTATTCACTCAAGGATCTATAAAGAAAACAGTCTGCTCATTGATTTTTTTACCTTAAATCACGGGCGCATTAGCGCTATAGCCAGAAGCGCCAAAAGCATAAAAAATGGGAAAAAGGCTGTGTTACAGCCTTTTACTCCATTGGAGCTTACTCTAAAGGCTGGCAGGGGCGATCTGTATTATCTTGATGACTGCACAGCTAAGGATAAAAACAGAGAAATAAAACTGCCCAATCTGTTTTGTGCAACCTATTTAAATGAACTTTTATACTATCTTTTTAAGGTACAGGAGCCTACGCCACGTCTTTTTGCCTCATATATAAAGGCTCTTGATAATATACGCTCTGATAGGGATGTTACTGTAACGCTGCGTACTTTTGAGTTTACTCTGCTTGAGGCTTTAGGCTATGGTATAGACTTTTTAGATAATAAAGGGCGTGCCTTAGATGACAGACTTTATTATATGTACACTCATAACGAGGGTTTTTATGAGTGTACATACAATGAGCTTGCATTACAGGGCAGTCTTTTAAATACAGTGGCACGGCATGAATTTTACTCAAAGGAGAGTTTGAATTTAGCCAAACAGCTATGCTCAAACGCTCTTAAAAGTCTTTTAGGTACAAAAATTATTAAAAGCAGAATCATGTATCAGGACTATTTAACATTAGCAGGAAAACAATAATGGTTGCCTTTTTTAAAGAACAGAAGAAAGTAAAAGAATCAAAAGCATTTGAAGTTGGCTGTCATGAGCTTGATCTGCACGGCAGAGGCGTGGCCAGGGAAAATGGCAAAGTTTATTTTATTGAAGGTTTGATGCCAGAGGAAAAGGCCCGAGTCATACTTAAAAATTTCAAAGGCAAAACAGCAGAGGCCGCTATTACCAAAATTACACAGCTGTCAGATAAAAGACGCGAGAGTGACTGTGAGTATTTAAGTCAGTGCGGTGGCTGTCCTCTGCAGCACCTTCCAGAGGATATGGCACTTGAGGCCAAGATTAGCGGTATAAAAAAGGTAATAAAAAGATCATGCAATCTTGAACTGCCTGAGGTTTTATCTGTAGCAACTTCAGATGCTCACGCGTACAGAAGAGCCTGCCGTTTTTCTGTTAAAACCGATCATAAAAAGCTAAAGCTTGGCTTTAGAGGCTCAAAGTCTCATGATCTTATTGCAATAGACAGCTGCCTTACATTAACAGATAGAATCAACAGTGCCATTGATGATGTTAAAAAACTTATTAATAAGCTTGAGTGTAAAAAAAGAGTAGGTCATGTAGAGTTTTTAGACTCTGATGGTTCTCTTGGTATTTTAGTCAGAATCAATGCTAAGGTAACTGATGCTGACAGAGATCTGCTGCGCGCCTTTGGTGAGGAGAGAGGTTTTACTCTGGCAGTTGCAGAAACTTTAGAGCATGAAGTTGATCAGAGTCAGTACATTAAAGAGAGTGTACTTGTAAATGAAGACAGTCTTTATATTAAAGCCAAAGACTGCATTATTGACTGTACCCCATCATCATTTGTACAGGTTAACAGGAATATAAATGAGGCCTTGATTGATGCTGTTATTGAAGGATGTGCCTTAAATGCTGAGTCAAAGGTTTTAGATATGTTCTGCGGTCTTGGTAACTTTACACTGCCTATTGCCAAAAGAGCACACAGTGTTGTAGGTGTTGACATAGTAAGGGACATGATAGAAAAGGCCAAAGCCAATGCTCTTAAAAACAATCTTGATAATGTAAGCTTTGTAAATACCGATCTTGAGGATAAATTTGAAAATCAGATCTTTGCCAAACAGAATTATGATGTTGTGGTTATGGATCCTGGTCGCTCCGGAGCTAAAAGAGCTACAGTCTTCTGTGCCAGAATGAAACCAAAGAAAATTGTTCTGATATCATGCAATGTACTTGCAGCATCAAGAGATATTGTTGAATTATTAAAGGTAGGTTATAAAATAGAATCATGGTCTGTATTTGACATGTTCCCAAGAACCACTCACATAGAGACTATGTTTGTTTTTTCCTTATAAAGATAAAAACGGGTAGCAAAAATGGTTGCACTGCGTGAAACACATAAAAAATCATTTGATTTTGAAACCTGGGCTCTGGCGCTTGATATGCCGTCAAGTGAAAAGGAACTTCTAAGAAAAGCCCATATTTATGTGGTAAGCAAGCTTGGCGATGATGAGGAGAGTATACACAGCTACTCAAATCTCTCAGCTGAGATTGTATCTATTTTAATGACTTTAAATATGGATTTGGAGTCATTGCAGGTAGCTATTTTATATCCGGCATTTGATAAGTCTCTTATTACCAAGGATGAGGTTGAAGAACTCTTTGGCGCAGGTGCAGCCAAACTGCTGCAGGGCGTCAAGGATATGGAGGCCATACGCTTTTTACAGAATTTAAACTCCACTACAACTGATATGCAGGTTGACAGAGTAAGACGCATGCTGCTTGCTATGGTGGATGATGTAAGAGCTGTGGTTATAAAACTCTCTGAAAGAATTGCTGTAATCCGTGATGCTAAAAACAAAGATGAGGAGAGCAGAGTATTAATTGCCAAAGAGGTGGCCAATATTTATGCGCCTCTTGCCAATCGTTTAGGTATAGGACAGTTAAAGTGGGAGCTTGAAGATCTGGCTTTTAGATTTTTGCATCCTGATATCTACAAGCAGATTGCAACCTTACTTGATGAGAGACGTGTTGACAGAGAAAAATATATAGCTGATTTTGTTTTAGAGCTTAAAAAGCTGCTCTCATCTGAGGGTGTCAACAACGCTGAAGTTTATGGCAGACCAAAACATATATACAGTATCTGGCGCAAGATGCAGAAAAAACATCTGGAGTTTTCTGAGCTTTATGATGTAAGAGCAGTACGTGTTATTGTTGAGAGAATACAGGACTGTTATGCAGCCTTAGGTGTTGTTCATACCAGATGGCATCATATACCAAGAGAGTTTGATGATTATGTGGCAAATCCAAAGCCAAACGGTTATCAGTCCATTCATACTGTAGTTTACGGAGATGGCGGCAAAGCTGTTGAAATACAGATCCGCACAGCCAATATGCATCAGACTGCAGAGCTTGGTGTGGCAGCTCACTGGAAGTATAAAGAAGGATCTGGACAGGTATCAGGTGCAGAGCAGCGCATTAACTGGCTAAGAAAGCTTTTGGCCTGGCGTGATGACATGGTTGAGTCTGGTGCTCTTCTTGATGAATTTAGAACACAGGTCTTTGAAGATAGAGTATACATCTTTACTCCAAAGGGTGAGGTTGTAGATCTGCCAACAGGTTCAACGCCTCTTGATTTTGCATACACTGTGCACACCATGGTGGGTCACAGATGTATAGGCGCCAAGGTTGATGGCAGAATTGTGCCTTACACCTATCAGTTAAAGACTGGTGAGCAGGTGGAGATTATTACACAAAAAGAGCCAAACCCTTCTCGTGACTGGATCAATGCCGACAATGGCTTTTTAAAGACAGCCAAAGCCCGCTCCAAGGTTTTATCATGGTTTAGAAAGGTAGATTACGATAAGAATCTTGAGGAGGGGCAGGAACTCATTGAGCGTGAAGTTTCACGTCATACTCTAGGTCTTAGCAAAGATAATGTAGCATCTATGCTTAAGGAAAAGCTCACACGCTTTAATGTAAAGAGTGTAGATGATCTATATGCAGGTGTAGGTGCCGGAGATATTCGCATAAACTCAGTTATCAGCTATCTTGAAGAGCGTGTCTTTAAACGCAATCATTCTGAGAAAGAAGATGATATTACCAATATTGTAAATAGCAGAACTGCAGCTCAGCTATCTTTGCAGAGAAAAAGCAAAGGCTCTATTGTAGTTGATGGTGTTGGCAATCTCATGACCCATATTGCCAAATGCTGTCAGCCAATTCCTGGTGATGATATTGCAGGCTTCATTACACAGGGGCGAGGAATATCCATACATAAGGCCGACTGTGAACAGTTAAAGGATCTTTCATTAAAATATCCAGAAAGACTTGTAAGTGCAGAGTGGGGAGCTAAAACTGATGGTGGCTATACAATTACCATTAGAGTTATTGCTCAGGACTACTCAGGCCTGCTTCGCGATGTAACAACAGTCATTGCAAATGAAAAAATCAATGTACTTGGAGTCAGATCGCATGTTGATAGATCGCAGGATTTATCAATCATAGATATTGATCTTATGATAGTAAATATTGCTGCCATGAATAGAATGCTTTTTAAGCTCAGTGAGCTTGACAGAGTAAAAAGTGCAAAGAGAATATAATTATAAGAGAGTTTTATAAAAAGGAATGTAAATGAATATTTACTCTGATCTATATTATAAAATTGATTTATATAGGAAGAATTTTGAGAATTTACTATGCTATTTAGATAAAGAGCATGATTTGAGTGTCAAGTACGATATAGCACGCTTTGCATCTGAGTATTTTACAGAATTTTGTACAGGATATTTTACATCAACAAAATTAGAACAATTCTTTTTAGAATACGCACAAACTATAAAAATAGATATTGATAACATAGGATATCAGCGAAAGTCTGTAATCCATATCATGAGTAAAGCTTCTCATACTGGAGGTCATACAAGAGTTGTAGAGCGTTGGATAGAAAACGCAGAAGAAGGTGAGAGGCATAGTGTACTTTTTACATCTCAAAACTCTAGGGAGTTTAAGGTCTTAGCTGAAAATATTGCTAAAACTGGCGGAGAGTACATTTTATTTGGAGATATCCCTTTAATTGATAAAGTACAAGAAATAAGAAAGATATGTATGCAATATGAATATGTAATTTTACATACGCATATGGATGATCCTATTCCTATTCTGGCTTTTGGTGTAAAAGAGTTTTCTCGACCAGTATTATTTTATAATCATGCAAGTCACAGACCTTGGATTGGCAAGTGCATTGCGGATCTAGTGATTGATTTAAAGAAAGATGATCCAGTAACAAATATATATCGTTCTATACATAAAGTTTTTAATTTGGGTGTTCCGTCAAAGCCGATTAGTTTAAACCACAGTTCTAAAGACGGTGTTAGAAAAACACTTGGTATTCCTTTAGATAAAAAAATTATTGTTACAAGTGGTGGAGAATTAAGATATAAAACTATTTGTTCAGAAAGCTTTATTAAATATTTAGAAGCTATCTTAGATGAAGATACATTATGTTATGTAATTGGAATTAGCAATAAAAGCCACGAGTGGCAAGATTTGGCTTCAAGGTCCGATGGCAAAGTTAAACTTTTAGGATTTATTGATTTTGATAAGGGATATACAAAATACTTGCAGGCTGCTGATCTTTATTTAGACTCTTATCCTCTTTGTGGTGGAACAGCATGTATAGATGCTATTTCATTTGGTGCTCCAGTTTTAACTTTAAACTGTCCTTATCCTCAGTTTGACTATTTAGCAAAAACATCTGGCTTTTGTTTAACGTCATCAGATTTTATATATAAAGCCAAAAAAGCTTTAAATGATCAAAGTTATGCTGAAAAGCTTCTATCAGAACAGACAGTATCTCTAATACAGAATCAGTCCCCAGAAGCCTGGAGAAAAAAAATACAGGATCTTTATAGAATAGCCCCTAAACAGCATATGGTGCAGGATCTTTCCAATGAGATAGATTATGCTCAAAGTAATGATCTCTGCGTTTTATGCAATGCTGTATATGTAAGCAGGTTTCTCCAAGAAAGTAGGCCATATCAAATAACAAAAGAAAGTCTGTCTAGATTCAAAGACTTGGGAGTGAATTATAAATCTCAGGGAATACCTTATATTTTAGAGGTTAAATCTTTTAAAAAACATGGCTTCAAAGCTAGAGTGATTAAATTGTTTGGTATAGAAATTTACACTAAAATAAAGGTTTATATTGATTAAGTGCATGATTTATAAAGAATATTGTTTAATTGTTACATTAACAAATTGTAGGAGTTTAATATATTCATTGCAAAACATCTGAAGCTCAATGCTTTAAATTTCGTCAAACATGTTATAATCTTTCTTTAAAATGTAACATATTTGGGAGCTTTTCATGTCTGCATCTCCTGCAAAACTCATATTCGTAACAGGTGGCGTGGTATCATCCTTAGGTAAAGGTATAGCCGCCGCATCTTTAGCTGCCGTTTTAGAAGCTCGTGGCTTGAATGTCACAATGATGAAACTCGATCCTTACATCAATGTTGATCCAGGTACTATGAGTCCAATTCAACATGGTGAGGTCTTTGTAACAGAAGATGGTGCAGAAACTGACTTAGATCTTGGTCACTACGAAAGATTTATCCGTACCAAGATGTCACATCGCAATAATTTTACCACAGGCAGAATTTATTCTGACGTTATTAGAAAAGAGCGCCGTGGCGACTATTTAGGAGCCACTATTCAGGTAATTCCTCATATTACCAATGCTATTAAAGAAAGAGTTTTAGCCGGCGCTGAAGGTCATCAGGTTGCTATCGTTGAGATCGGTGGCACTGTAGGTGATATAGAGTCTCTTCCATTTTTAGAGGCAATACGTCAGCTTGCTGTAGATATTGGCAGAGAAAATGCCATCTTTATGCATCTGACTTTAGTGCCATATCTTGAGACTTCAGGTGAGGTCAAGACCAAGCCAACACAGCACTCTGTAAAAGAGTTATTGTCTATAGGTATTCAGCCAGATGTATTAATATGTCGTTCTGACAGAGCAATTCCTCCTCATGAGAGACACAAAATTGCTATGTTCTGTAATGTTAAAGAGCGTGCTGTAATTTCTCTTAAAGATGTAGACTCAATTTACAAGATTCCGGCTTTATTAAAGAGTCAGTATCTTGATCAGTTTATTGTCGATAGATTCTCATTAGAGTGTAAAGAGGCCGACCTGTCAGAGTGGGAGCAGGTTTTATATCAGCAGGCTAATACTCATGGTGAAGTCACCATTGGTATGGTTGGCAAATACACTGAGCTGCCAGATGCCTACAAATCAATCAATGAGGCATTAAAGCATGGCGGTCTTAAGAATCAGCTGACTGTTAATATCAAGTATATTGATTCTGAAGATGTAGAAGTACGTGGCACAGAATTATTTGAAGGCCTGGATGCTATTTTAGTCCCAGGTGGCTTTGGTGTACGTGGCGTTGAAGGTAAGATTATTGCCGCTCAGTATGCAAGAGAGAACAATATTCCTTATTTAGGCATATGTCTTGGTATGCAGGTTGCAATTATTGAATATGCCCGTCATGTTGCAGGTTTAGAGGGTGCAAACTCAAGTGAGTTTGACGCTAAGACCAAGTATCCAGTCATAGCTCTTATCACAGAGTGGATGGATGAGGATGGCAATGTTGAGGTCAGAACTGATAAGTCAGATATGGGCGGTACAATGCGCCTTGGTGGTCAGCTGTGCCATCTGAAGAAGGACTCTCTTGTTCGTTCTCTGTATGGTAAGGACGACATTGTAGAGCGTCACCGTCACCGCTATGAGGTCAACAACAATCTTCTCTCCAAAATCACTGATGCTGGATTGAATGTAGCTGGCTTATCTACTGATAACAAGCTCGTTGAGATTGTTGAGATTCCTGAGCACAGATGGTTTATCGGTGTTCAGTTCCACCCAGAGTTTACCTCAAACCCACGTGAGGGACATCCTTTATTCTCTGGCTTTATTCGTGCTGCCAAAGAGTATCAGGATGAGCATTTAAAATAGTAAACAGATATGGGTCGCTTCTTTCGCATTGATCTGATGCAGGTTTTAACCTTAGTGCTGACAGTCTTAATAGGACTGTTGGCCTATGATATTTTCTTTGGCCGCAATGGCTATCAGCAGCATGAATTTGTGGAGAAGCAGCTTGACAAGGCCCTGTATAGATCTGAACTTTTAAAGCAGCGTAATCTTGCTATTGAAGAAGAGATTTTAGATCTTAAACAGGGTAATATAGCTATTGAAGAGCTTGCCCGTTCTGAACTTGGTCTCATTTATCCTGATGAGACCTTCTATCGTGTCATACGATCCAATAAATAACATGCCTTGAGGGTTTCAATGCGCAACATTCTGCTTGATGTGGTAATACCTGCTGCAGGAGTAGGTAGCCGCATGGGAAGTTCCATACCTAAACAGTATTTAAAAATTCAGAATATTGAAATTATTGCGCATACTATATCTGTATTTTTAAATCTGCCATACATAAACAATATTATAGTTGTACTGTCCAAAGAAGACAGCTATTTTAAAAGCCTGCCTATAGCCTCTCATAAAAAAATAAAACTGGCTCAGGGCGGTAAGGAAAGAGCTGACAGTGTGCTTGCAGGGCTTTATCAAAGCAGTACTGAGTATGTCATGGTGCATGATGCGGCCAGACCACTACTTACTGAACATGATGTAAATAAACTTGTAGATGCGGCTATTGCTGATGACTGCTCAGGCGGTATTTTGTGCTCGGCTGTAAGTGATACCTTAAAGCTTGAAAGTGATGGCTTGATTGCCAAAACAGTGGATAGATCACATATGTTCAGAGCCTTTACTCCGCAGCTGTTTAAAACCAAAGATCTGATAAAAGCGCTGCAGGATGGCTTTTTAAACAATGCATTGATAACAGATGAAGCATCTGCTATGGAGCGCGCCGGATTTAAGGTAAAACTTGTAAGTGGTCGCAGTGATAATATCAAAATAACCACGCAGGATGATTTGTTTATTGCCAATGCTCTTTTTGAATATAGAGGAAGAAAATGCGAATAGGTCACGGATTTGATGTTCATAAATTTGGCGGTGAAGGCCCTTGTATTTTAGGCGGCGTTGCAGTTCCATATGAGTTTGGCCTTATTGCTCACTCAGATGGTGATGTAGTATTGCATGCCATATGTGATGCACTGCTTGGCGCTCTGGCTCTTGGAGATATTGGCCAGCTTTATCCTGACAATGATAAAAACTTTGAGAATATAGACAGCAGAGTTCTGTTAAGAGATGTCTATTCAAGAATTTTTGCCAAAGGCTATGTTGTTTCTAATCTTGATGTGACAATATTAGCGCAGGTTCCAAAAATGGCTCCATATGAAATGGCTATGCGTCAGAATGTAGCCGAAGATTTAAATATCAGCCTTGATGCTGTAAGTATAAAAGCAACCACTACAGAAAAGCTTGGCTTTACCGGTCGCAAAGAAGGTATTGCAGTTGAGGCTGTAGTGCTGTTGCAGAAAAAATAAATAAGGATTTTCATGAATATTTTCTCATATTTATATGAGGTCTGCATTAAGCTTGCCAAACACCCAAAAGCCGTATGGTTTTTATCTATAAATACATTTATTGAGTCAATTTTCTGGCCTATTCCGCCAGATGTAATGCTTGCACCTATGTGCCTTGCAAAGCCAAATAGAGCTTTTTCATTGGCCACTGTGACAGTTGTCTCCTCGGTGCTTGGTGCGGTGTGCGGTTATTATCTTGGTTATTTTATATACGATCCTTATATTGCAGATATAATACAATGGTTGAACTATCAGGATTCAATGGATACAGTGCGCAACTGGTTTACCAAAGAATATGGTATTTTAATGATTTTTGTAGGCGCTTTTACTCCTATTCCATATAAGGTGATAGCTGTCACATCTGGAGTAGTTGCGGCAGAAAGTGTAGCAAGTACTTCAAGTGCAGGTATGCTCACAATACTTAATTTTGTGTTAGTATCTTTTGTAGGTCGTGGCGCAAGATTCTTCCTGGTTGCTGGAATTATAAAATTTGGTGGCGAACGCATGGAGCATGCTCTGCGTCGCTATATAGATATAATCGGCTGGATCTGTGTTGTATTGATTACGGTTTATATAATTTATGAAATGTTTGCAAAATAAACAAAAACTTCTGTGTATTTCCTTAGTATGTGCCCTAACTTTAATTGGATGTCAGCAAAGCAGTAACAGAGATTATAGTGGCTCATCACGTGTAGTTGATGCAAAACAAAGCTATCATGTAAATCAGGCTCCTGTGGTAAATCAGGTGTATAACAGCAGCTCATCCAGCGTAGCTATGGATCAGGATGTCTCCATGTCTGGCCCTGTATATACAAGCAGCCCAGCTGCCACACAAAATACAATATATTCAACAGGTACTGCAAGTCGCACTCCTGTTGCCTATGTACCAGATCAAAGTGTAAGCACAGTACAGAAGGTACCTAACAGATCGGTAACCTATGGCTCAGATACACAGGTAGGTATTGTCAAGCCATATATACCTGATGAGTCAGATGCCAAGGCCATTGCTGAGTTAAACAAAAAGGCAGAGGAGAAAAGAAGGGCAGAGGGCGGCAGTGTAGTTGTAGGCAACCCTGTTATAGTCCCGCTGTCAAATGCGCCTGACACATATACTGTGGTCAGAGGCGATACCTTATACTCAATTGCCTTTAGATACGGTCTTGATTTTAGAGATCTGGCCAAGAGAAATAATATAAGCGCTCCTTATAATATCAATGTAGGACAGACTATAAGATTAAATATAAAATCATCACAGGCTCCTGTCTATATAGTTAAAAGAGGAGATACCCTGTATTCTGTAGCTAAAGCCTATGGTCAGTCACCTTCATTTTTGGCAGGTGTCAATGATTTAAAGGAGCCATATGCTCTAAATGTGGGTCAGAAGCTATATCTTGCCAGAGTTGACAGTGCTCCTAATACACAAAAGAATAATATTGAAAAAGAAGTACCTGTTGCTGGCAGAAAACCTGTTGCAAGCACTGACAAGAAAGTGGATAAAACACCGGTACCTGCTGTTGTGACAACTCCGGTTATAGCAGGTAAGACAAGACAGGTTGGTGGTGTAAGCTGGATGTGGCCAACTCAGGGTAAGGTTATAAAACAGTTCTCACTTGCAGAGCAGGGCAATAAAGGTATTGATATTGCAGGTACACGCGGTCAGCAGATCCTCTCTGCAGCTGACGGACAGGTAGTATATGCCGGCAGTGCTCTGCGTGGCTATGGAAATCTGATTATTATCAATCATGACAATGAATTCCTGTCAGCCTATGCTCATAATGATGCTCTTTTAGTAAAAGAGGGTCAGAAGGTAAAACGCGGTCAGCAGATTGCCCGCATGGGATCTACTGATACAGAGAGTGTACGTCTGCACTTTGAGGTACGCTACAGAGGACAGTCAGTCAATCCTCTTAGCTATCTGCCAAAATAAAAAAACAAACTATGCATTAGGAGTAAAAGATGCATAATGACGATGAAATTAATTATGAAGATACAAATTTAAATAACAGTAATATTTCATCGGGTAATGATAAAGATGATGGACACAGTGATGAGAGCAAACAGAATCAGGCTCCATCACGTTCATCAGACAGCATTTTGCAGTCTTATTTTGCCTCAATACGTCAGATCCCGCTTTTGACAGCTAAAGAAGAGTTTGAATATGGAAGTAGAGCCCAGCAGGGAGATAAAGAGGCAATAGATAAAATGATTACAGCCAATTTAAGGCTTGTGGTCAAAAATGCAATGGAATATAAAGCCCGTGGCGTGCAGATGCTAGATCTTATAGAAGAGGGCAATCTGGGGCTTATTCATGCCGTCAAGAAGTTTGATCCGTCACGTGGTTTTAAATTCTCTACATATGCAACATGGTGGATAAGACAGGCCATTGAGCAGTCTATTATGCGCCAGTCCCGTATTGTAAGACTTCCCAATTACATCATAAAAGATATTAATGCTGTGCTGCGAGCCAAAAAGGCTCTGGAGCTTAAGCATCATGACAGCAATATTTCATCAAAAAAGATAGCTGAGTTTATGGGAAAGGATGAAGATTATGTCAACAGCATGCTTTATCTTACTGAAAACACAATATCATTAGATTACAACCTGCAAAATCAGTCTGGCAAGGATGATGGCAAAGAAGGTACTCTGCTTGATATCATAGCAGATGAAAATGCCATATCACCTAATGCCTATGTAGATAATCTTGAGCTTGAGAGTATTATCAAAGAGTGGTTTGATGCACTAAAGCCAAAACAGCAGGTTGTTGTGCTGCACCGCTATGGTCTTGGTGGACATGATATTAAAACTCTTGAGGAGATAAGTAATGAGTTAAGTCTTACACGTGAGAGGGTAAGACAGATTCAAAATGAAACTTTAATCTCTTTAAAACGACTTCTTATCAAATACGGCTTTAATAATAACAACAACTATAGCGAGTGAACTAAAATCTGGCACAGATTTACTCTGTGCCTTAAATCATAGCTTTTTAGTCCTCATCTCTCTTTTCATTTTTCTAAAGTTATACCAGCCTGAGACCTTGCGCTTAAAGGTTGACAGTGAATTGCCCGGAAAAATACCTATACGCCTGATCTGCATCAGATCTGAATCAAAGCTTATATCTCCTGAGTCGGCGGCAACAGCAAAGGTAACACCTGATGATCTTACTATTTCTTTAACTTCTTCGTTTAAGTCACCATAAGGGTAGGCAAAGGTTATAAATGGTATCTGATAACGGCTCTCTAATATCTCCTTGCTCTTTAGGATCTCATCTGTAGCCTCTTGCAATGATATCTGATGTAAACGTGGATGATGTCTTGTGTGTATACCAAATTCAATGCCATAATCCATCATTTCCTGAATCTGATCTTCACTCATTAAAGACAGCTTTTTCTCAGGATTGTCTTTGTTATCAGCATCCCACTTATTGTAGGTGGCATCAGATAGTAAGAAGATAACAGCCTTAAAGCCAAACTCCTTTAATATAGGAAAGGCTGTGGTGTAATTATCCGTATAGCCATCATCAAAGGTTAAAATTACATATTTATTGCCTTTGTTAAAGCGCTCTTTGTACCTGTTATCAGCTAAATCCTTAAAGGTAACTGTCTTATAGTTATGATCTTTAAGATACTGCATCTGCGCTATAAATTTCTCTTTGCTTATATAGGTGCCATGTACACCTTTTTCACTTTCAGAGCATATAACACGATGATACATGATTACAGGCATTTCATATTTTTTATAGACAACATATGCATGAGAGTAAATCTTTTCAATGCTATCTACAATATTGCTAAGATTAAATTCTTTAATAACAATATCTTTTAGAGCTAAAAGCTCGGAATCTGATAAGCTTGCTGCCGCCTTTATATCAGTGATTAAATTTTCAAAATTAAAAAGACACTGCTTTTTGGTATTGATATCTCCAAAGTTTGAGCAAAGAGCCTTGGCAATACTGCTGGTATTAAGAGGTCCTTCATATATAGCCTCGCCAACTGCTATGACAGGTCTGCCACACAGGCAGGCTTCAATGGCAACACGCCCGGCTCCAATTACAACATCACTGCTTTTAATGTAGTCATTGACATTACTTACATAACCTACAAAATTGATATTGTCACAATCTGTGTACTGCTGCAGAAAATCAGGTATATCCTTGCCACCTATAACATCAAGCTGTATGTTCTTACGATCTTTTACTCTATGTAAAATCTCTTTTGCAACCTCACCCTTAGGGCCTGACAGACGACCTATAAGGGCAACCTTTATAATGCCATCATCTCTTTTATCTCGTGGACTGAACTCAAAGGTCTTGGCGTTGACAGGATTTCTTATAAGCCTGGTTTTATTAATATCAAAGCCAAGATCATTGCAAATCTGCTTTTGAATATTTTCACAGACACAGATACTAAGCTGACCAAAGGCCTTTATGATTTTGCGTGATAAATGTACAGGCTGACGGCCATGAGTTGTTGTTATTAAAGGAATTCTGGCTATGGCACAGGCTAAGGCACAGCTCCAGGAAGAGGCACGTGAGTTGGCATGCACAACCTGAATATCATGCTCTTTTATAATTTTAAGCAGTGCTTTTACATGCTCAATTCTGTTTTTAAGCTTTCTCTGGTTAAAGCAGATTTTTATATATTCTGCCTGCGTTTTGGTTGTAAGAGTGTCTGAGACAATAACAACCTTATTACCTCTTTTGATCAGTTCATCACAAATGGTAGTGGCATAAACTTCTGCACCTGTAACCTCAAGCTGAGATAAAGCCATTAAAATATTCATACAACACCTTTATTAGTTTATCCTGGCCTTCAAGGCAGAAAGAAGATTTAAAGCCTCAAGAGGCGTCATGCAGTTTAGATCAGCACTTTTGATTGTATCAATAATATCTGTATTAAGATCATCTCTCTCATGTGCATCGGCACCAGGCTCAGTATGCTCTTTAGAATCATCAGATAGAGTATTTTGTATCTGCGAAATTGAGCCCTTATCTAAAATATCTTTGATATCTTTTTTGGCCTGATCAATAACAGCATTAGGCAGCCCCGCAAGCTTGCCTACTTCTATACCATAAGAGTATGACTGTGAACCCTCATAGGCATGATAGAGAAAAACAATTTTGTTTTTAATCTCCTGAGCCTTAAAGCAGATATTCTGTGCAATAGCATAACTGCTGTCTAAATTTAAAAGCTCGCCATAGTGGGTTGAAAACAGGGTCATGGCTTTAATGCTTGAGCACAAATATCTTGCAATAGATAAAGCAAGGGCTGCACCTTCTGTGGTACTTGTGCCGCGTCCAACCTCATCCATAAGCACAAGACTGTTATCTGTAGCATTGTTTAAAATGCTGGCAGCCTCCTCCATTTCCACCATAAAGGTGGAGCGGCCAGATGAGAGATCATCTGAGGCGCCTATTCTTGTAAAGATTCTGTCAATATGTCCAATCCTGGCACTTGCTGCCGGCACGAAACAGCCAATGCGCGCCATAATGGTAATAAGAGCTACCTGACGCATGAAGGTTGATTTGCCACCCATATTAGGGCCTGAGATAATAAATACTTTTTTTGAATTAAAATCAATGGAATTGGCCACAAATGGTTTGCTGTTTAATTTTTCAACAACAGGATGACGCCCTTCGTTTATTGTAATTACAGACTGTGATGTAATCTCAGGTCTTGTGTAATTGTTAAGCTCTGAAACCCTGGCAAAGGATAAAAGAATATCAAAGGCTGATATGGCCTTGGCAATCATATCAAGGGAAGGAATCTCACTTTGCAGTGTGGCTATAATGCCATCAAATATCTCTTTTTCAATATCAAGTGACTGAGCCTTGGCATTTAAGGTACGCTCTTCAAGATCCTTAAGCTCTGGTGTTATAAAACGCTCTGAGTTTTTAAGAGTCTGACGTCTTATATAGTGATCTGGTACCTTATCGCCGTTTAATTTGGTAACTTCAATATAATAACCGTGTACCTGATTGAAATTGACCTTGAGGGTATTAATACCTGTGGCCTCTCTTTCTCTTTGTTCAATTTCAGATAGTAAAGTCTCAGAGCCTGACATTAAAGAGCGCAGCTCATCTAAAAGGGCATTGTAACCATCTGCAATTACACCGCCATCTCGCAGCAGAGTAGATGGAGTGTCTTTAATGGCACTTTGCAGCAGCTGACGTATCTCTTTAAGATCAACAAGAGCGCTGTCAAGGTCTGACATGGAGCTGTTGCCATATTTTGCTATAAGATTTTTGATTTGAGGAATAAGATTTAAAGCATCACGCAAAGTAGACAGATCTTTTGGCCTTGCTGTATTTAAAGCCACACGGGCCACAATACGCTCAATATCGCCTATTGATCTTAATATCTCCTCAAGTTTTTCCTTTGGAAAGCTATCTAAAAGATTTTCAATAATATCAAGTCTTTTATTGACTTTGCTGTTATCTAGCAGCGGCTGAATCAGCCATTTTTTTAAAAGACGCGAGCCCATAGGGGTTAAGGTCTTATCAAGAATATTTAATAAAGAGCCCTGCTCCTCACCGCGCAGGTTGGATAAAAGCTCAAGATTTCTCTGCGCGCATTTATCAAGTACTACATAATTGCTCTGCTCATCGCGAACAATATTTCTTATATGCTGCAGTGACACATTCTGCGTGTCTTTGACATAGGAGAGCAGGGCGCCTGAGGCGCTGATGCACTCATCTAGATTTTCAATATCAAAACCAAAAAGAGAGCTGGTATTAAACTGCGAGCAAAGAGTCTTATAACAGCTTTTAAGATCAAAGCTCCATACCGGCAGTTTCTTGATACAGGCAATATCACTAAAGATTTGTGTTTCTTTAAAGTTTTCAGGATATAAAAGCTCCACAGGACTTGCCTTGTCAAGATACAGGGCAATTCCTTTTATATCTGAGGCCAGAGCTGTGGTAAAAGATCCTGAGCTTAATGATAAAGTTGACAGGGCATAGTAGTTTTTGCCCTTGAAAATACAGGCAATTGAGTTATCAAGACTGTCAGGGGCAATACCCTCATCAGTTACAGTTCCTGGGGTGACAATTTTAGAGACATTGCGCACCATAATGGTTTTAGAGCCGTCAGGTGCTGCACTTTGCTCACAGATAACAGCAGATACACCCTGTTTTATAAGGCGTGAGAGGTAGCCGTCTACAGCATGATAGGGAATACCTGCCATAGGTATAGGCTCGCCTTTGATATTGCCTCTTTTGGTCAGTGTCAGATCAAGAAGCGATGAGACTTTTTTTGCATCCTCAAAGAACAGCTCATAAAAGTCACCCATACGGAAAAACAGCAATGTATCTGGATATTGACTTTTAATATCAAGATACTGCTTCATAAGAGGAGTTATCTGTTCTTTGCTATCTGACATTTTATTTAAATTATCCGGTTTTTATATGCTTTAAAAATACTATTGAAATGTGTACAATTTTAGCATTAAAAAAAGCAAGACCTTAATAAATTGTTTTAAAGAGACATGTAATCAACTGATTTTATGAATGACAGTATTACGGCTAAAGCGCTACATCTGAAAACCTTACACAACAGTAATAATTTTATTCTGACAACAGCTGAATCGTGCACCGGTGGTCTCATTTCAGGCGCTATAACTGATATTTCAGGCAGCTCTGCCTACTTTGACAGAGCCTTTATTACCTATACCAATACAGCCAAAGAACAGATGCTATCTGTAAGTGACAGCACACTGCAGCAGTATGGTGCCGTCAGTTTGCAGACTGTAAAAGAGATGGCTATAGGGGCTTTAAATAAGTCAGATGCTACAATCAGTGTTGCAGTCTCTGGTATTGCAGGGCCAACTGGTGGCAGTGATTTAAAACCTGTAGGTACAGTATGCATAGCCTTTGCAACAGATAAAAGACAGGTTTATATGCGCACCTGTCATTTTACAGGTGACAGATCCTCTGTCAGAGAAGCTACAGTAGCAAAGGCTCTTGATGGCTTTATTGCAATTATTGAAGGTAAAGAGCTCAAGTCTTATCAGGCTGAGAGTTTCTAATACAGAATTTAAGTAAAAAACGGAGAAAAAATACATGGCAGCTGAAAAGGCAAAGAAAAAAGAAAGTGCAGGTGGCCCTGCCAAGCTTGCAGCTAATCTTACCAAGGATCCACAAAAGCAGAAGGCTCTTGAAGCAGCTATGGAGCAGATTGAAAGACAGTTTGGCAAGGGCGCTATCATGCGTCTTGGTCAGAGTGAGCTTGAGGACATAGAGGCTATTCCTACAGGATCACTGACATTGGATATTGCTCTTGGCATTGGCGGTCTGCCAATGGGCCGTATTATTGAAATCTTCGGACCTGAATCATCTGGTAAGACTACATTGACATTGGAGCTTATTGCTCAGGCTCAGAAAAAAGGCAAGGTTTGTGCCTTTATCGATGCTGAGCATGCTCTGGATCCTGTCTATGCCAAGCGTCTTGGTGTGCAGATTGAAGATGTCTTTATTTCACAGCCAGATACAGGCGAGCAGGCACTTGATATCTGTGAAACCTTAGTGCGCTCAAATGCTGTTGATGTAATTATTATCGACTCTGTTGCAGCCCTGGTGCCAAAGGCTGAAATTGAAGGCGACATGGGTGATAACCATGTGGGTCTGCAGGCTCGTCTGATGTCACAGGCTCTGCGTAAGCTTACAGGTACAATCAAGCAGGCCAACTGCATGGTGGTATTTATCAATCAGCTGCGTATGAAAATCGGCGTTATGTTTGGCAGCCCTGAAACCACAACTGGCGGTAATGCGCTTAAATACTATGCATCAGTGCGTCTTGATATCAGAAAGTCTACTGTTATTAAAGAAAAAGATCAGCCAATTGGCAATGAAACCAAGGTTAAGGTTGTAAAAAACAAGGTGGCTCCTCCTTTCAAGCAGGCCAACTTCCAGATCCTCTTTAATTATGGTATTGCCAAAAATGGTGAGCTTTTAGATCTTGGTGTGCAGGCCAAGATTGTGGATAAGACCGGTGCCTGGTTTGGCTATAACGGTGCCAAGATAGGACAGGGCAAGGTCAATGCCATGCGTTATCTTGATGAGCATCCTGAGGTTGCAGATGAAATTGAGGAGAAGATCAGAGAGTATTATAAAAACAGCTCTGATTATGCAGATACAGTTGAAATTGGTACTGCAGCTCCTGCCGATGATCTTGATGCGGCATCATTACCTGATCTTGATGATGAAGATCTGATTACTGAAATTCCAGATGATCTATAAAGGCTCAAAAGAAAAGATAAATGATGACAGTGCAGCATTTAATGCTGCACTGCATCTTTTAACACGTCGCGAATACTCTAAAAGCGAACTTTTAAAAAAGCTTACACAGCGCTACAGTCTGGTATCTGCCAAAAATGCACTGTCACGCTGTATAGACTCTGGCTATCAGTCTGATACAAGATATGCAGACATGCTCTCAAGACATTATTATGCCTGTCACTATGGCCCATTAAAGCTTGTCTATGCTGCAAGACTCAAGGGAATTGGCAAAGAGCTTTTGCAGGATTTTATTGACAGTCACAACTGGCAGAGCATGGCCTTTGAGGCTCTTGTAAAAAAGTATGGTGAGAGTGAGCTTGACTATCAGATGCGCCTTAAAGCTTTAAGTTTTCTGCAGCGACGCGGTTTTTTAAAGGATCAGTGCATTGGTGCTTTAAATGAGTATATGAATTTACCTAAGTAACAATGTATAATTAAAAGTTATATATAAGCTTTAAATAGGAACTTTAATCAATATGTATATGACAACAGATGAGATACGTAATACGTATCTTCAATTCTTTAAATCACACAATCATGAAATTGTGCGTTCAAGTTCATTAGTTCCATACAATGACCCAACCCTGCTCTTTACCAATGCAGGTATGAATCAGTTTAAAGACATTTATCTTGGCAAGGAAAAGCGTGCCTATATGAATGCCACCACTGCTCAAAAATGCGTAAGAGCAGGCGGCAAGCAGAATGATCTTGATAACGTAGGTTATACAGCAAGACATCATACCTTCTTTGAGATGTTAGGTAACTTCAGCTTTGGCGAGTACTTTAAAAAAGAGGCTATCTATTATGCCTGGACTCTTTTAACTGAAGGCTTCAAACTGCCAAAGGAGTCACTGACTGTTACTGTTTATCTTGAGGATACTGAGGCCTATGACATCTGGAAAAATGAAATAGGCGTACCTGATGAGCGTATTATCCGCATAGGTGATAACAAAGGCGGCAAGTACAATTCAGATAACTTCTGGCAGATGGGCGATACAGGTCCTTGCGGTCCTTGCTCTGAGATTTTCTATGATCACGGTCCTGGCGTATGGGGTGGCCCTCCAGGCTCACCTGAGGAAGATGGTGACAGATATATTGAGATCTGGAATATCGTGTTTATGCAGTATAACCGTCTTGCCGACGGCACCTTTGAGAAGCTTGCAAAACCGATGATTGACAATGGTTTAGGTCTTGAGCGTATTGCTGCTGTGCTGCAGGGTGTACACTCAAACTATGACATCGATCTGTTCCGTGCTCTTATTGAAGAGAGTGCCAAAATTGTCGGTGCCACCGATCTGTCAAACAAGTCACTGCGCGTTATATCAGATCACATAAGATCATGCTCATTCTTGATTGCAGACGGTGTTCTGCCTTCAAATGAAGGTCGTGGCTATGTACTGCGCCGTATCATAAGACGTGCCGTACGTCATGGCAGAATGTTAGGCGCCAAGGATGTATTTTTCTATAAGCTTATAGATAAGCTTTCCGAGCTTATGGGTAATGCCTACCCTGAGCTCATAGAGCAGAGAGCTTTAATTGAAAGAACATTAAAGAAAGAGGAAGAGCAGTTCTTAAATACTCTTGACAGAGGTCTTGCTCTTTTAGACAGCGAGCTTGAGAAATTAGGTGCCGAGCGCACAATTCCTGGTGAAGTTGTCTTTAAGCTCTATGATACCTATGGCTTCCCTGCAGACTTAACACAGGATGTGGTAAGAGACAGAGGCTATATTGTTGATATGGAAGGCTTTGAGACTCAGATGCAGGTTCAAAGAGAGCGTGCTAAGGCCTCATCCTCCTTTGGTGTTGATTACAATAAAGAGCTCAAGCTTACTGAAATTACCAAGTTCCAGGGTTATGATACATTACAGGACAGTGGCAAAATTGTAGCCATGTTTAAGGATAATGAGGCAGTAGACTCAGTCCTTACTGATGAAGAGGCTGTAATTGTTCTTGATAAGACTCCATTTTATGGTGAGATGGGCGGTCAGATTGGCGATACAGGTGTGCTAAATCTTGGTGCCAACAATCGCTTTATTGTCAAGAATACTAAGCATGTAGGTCAGGCTACTATTCATATTGGCCGTGTTGAGTTAGGTCAGTTCAGCCTTGGTGATACTGTAGAGGCCTGTGTTGATGAGACAAGACGTAAAAACATTGCAGCACACCACAGTGCTACTCACCTGCTGCACGCAGCTTTACGTGAGGTTTTAGGTGATCACGTCTATCAGAAGGGTTCATCTGTAGGTCCAGATCGTCTGCGCTTTGACTACTCACATCCACAGCCTATGACCATGGATGAGAGATTAAAAATTGTAGCTCTTGTCAACGAGCAGATCTGCAACAACGTTGAGATTGTCACTGAGGTTATGGATCTTGAAAAAGCCAAGCAGTGTGGCGCTATGGCCTTATTTGATGAAAAATACGAAGGCGATGTACGTGTGCTCTCTATGGGCTCATTCTCAAAAGAGCTGTGTGGCGGTACCCATGCCAGGAGAACAGGTGATCTTGGCTATTTCATTATAGTAAGTGATGAGTCTATAGCATCAGGCGTAAGACGTGTTGAGGCTATGGTAGGCGCAGCTGCTATTGCCTATCAGCAGGCAATTACTAAGGCTGTAAATCAGGCCTGCAATATCTTAAAGACCGATAACTTCTCAGTTGTAGAAAAGGTTAAAAACCTCATTGGCCATACTCAGTCTTTAGAGCATAAGAATATGCTGTTAAAGGAGAAGGTGGTACATTTTGAGGCTTCAACTCTTGCCAAAGGCGCTGAAGATATCAATGGTGTAAAGACAGTAGTATCTTTAGTTGATAGCTACTCTATGCGTGAACTGCGTCTTGCTGCAGATGAGCTTAAGAATACTCTAAAGAGCTGTGCTTTAGTACTTGGTTCTGTAGAGAATGACAAGGTTAATCTGATTGCAGGTGTTACTAAGGATCTTACCTCTAAGATAAAGGCAGGTGATTTAGTTAACGTTGCAGCTGCTCTTGTTGATGGCAAGGGTGGTGGCAGACCTGATATGGCTCAGGCCGGTGGTAATAACCCAGATGGTCTTAATGCTGCTCTCAAGGCTGCAAAAGACTGGCTGGTGGAGAGACTGTAATATGTTGGTAATATCCCAGAAAAAAGGGCAGAAGCTTCGCATTGGAGGGGATATTACTGTAACTATTATAGATGCCAAACAGGGTAAAGTTAAACTTGGTATAGAGGCTCCTGCCTCTATATCTGTAGAGCGTATAACTGAGCTATTATCTGATCATGGGGAAAAAGAATTTAAAAATAGCATACCTAGGATCTTAGTAAAGTCTTGATTTTTAAGCATTTATTAAAATCCAGAAGTTTTTGGCTTAAAATCATTCCGCAAACCCGCATTCTATCGTGCTAAAAATTAGTGCAAAAGACCTCGATGCGGGTTTTTTGTTTGATTTTTTTGGAAACATACAATTCTGATACAAAAAGAGGTTGTTAGAAGTATTAAAAACGATCTAACAGATTGTTTTATAAAGGATTTTTATGGGGTATAGCAAGTTTCCATGGTATAATATACCAAACCAAACCAAACAAAGGAAAACTTGCTATGTCTTTATTATCTCAAATTAATCTCTATATTCAAAGAGCTGAACTCTTAAATATTTTAACCGTCTTCAGAAAAGAGCTTATTAATAATTTTGCCAGAAAAAATGGCACACTCAAAAGGCAAAGAAAAGTTACAATAGCTGAACTTCTCTCAGCTCTTTTAACATATGCCTCTACTAACCAAAACTCTAACAATATAACTTTTACTTTAAATGGATTTCATAAGTGCTATTCTGACATATTTGGCATTGATATATCTTCAAAGGCTCTTCACAACCGTCTGCGTTCAGAGGGACTGCTTGAAGTTATGAAGAATACTATAGAAAACCTCTCTATGCTTGTTAAAGACGATACTAATGAAACTGGTCTGAAACTGCTTGAGGCTTACAGGCAGAGTGTCGGTGTTAATGATATTATCATGGTGGACGGCTCTGAAATCTCCCTTAGATACTCAGCCTATGACAACTTTAGCTGCAAGGCTAAAACACGTAATCCTGACAAGACCAACCCTGATAAAAAATCTGCCGCTATTAAACTGCATACGGGGTTTTCTATTGTAAACAATATGCCTACACATATTGATATTACGGAGGCTGTAGCCAATGAAAGAGAGCACCTGTCACCAGATATCTATGAGCAGGTGTTATATCTGTGCGACAGGGGATATGTATCTGAAGCTTTATATTTGCTACTTATATCCAAGGGGCATTATTTTATATTCAGAGGCAAGGAGAATTGCGCCTATAAGATTATTCATGCAATGGATGGCAACGGAGCCACGTTACATGAATTTGAAGGATGCAAACCATGTCAGCACTTAAATGGCAGCAAATATCCTCTGGTTGATATGGCTGTGCAGGTTAACGATGATACCGTTTTAAGGATGATTCGTATCTATAATCCTGTTGATGATAAATTTAATTATTTCATCACCAACATAGATGCAAGCCGTGTAGCAGCATCAGTTATAGCTGATACTTACAGGACGCGCTGGTCCTGCGAGATCATGTTTAAAGCACTTAAAAGTAGCAACAGCCTCTGCTCTATCAATTCGTCCATCAAAGAAATTATCCTGCTCTTTATTTATGCAAGTATTGGCTCATACCTCATCAAAAAGCTTATAGCAAAACAGCTTCAGAAAAAGAAAAGAGATGACCAACGTAAAAAACGGGAAATATCTCTGTTAAAGATGGCTTCCTCTATCAGAGATATAGGACCATTGTTAAAAGCCATGGTCAAAGGCGCTAAGTCTACAATATACAATGAGATCAGCAAGTTTGAAGGTCTTTTAGATTCTATGATGCGAACTAAACCATCACAAAGGGATATAGATCTTAAAAAGGACGTAAGCCTCCTGGTCGATAAAATTTACAATACACACCATATGACGAAAGACTTTTTAATACCGCACAAAATTGATGTTACAATCAAGGCTTAAGTTCATGGGTATGTAAAAATAGCAAAATAAATCTTGACAAAGAATCATAAAAATTAGAAAATACAGACCCATCAGCGGATAGATGACCGAGAGGCTGAAGGTACTCCCCTGCTAAGGGAGCATACGACCTAAAAGTTGTATCGAGGGTTCGAATCCCTCTCTATCCGCCACAAAGCCTTTTCAACCTATATCAAACCCTTTCAACTCCACTCAAAACAACAAATAAAATCCTTGTAAAATCAGCGTTTTGCCGTTTCAGCCCATTGCAACCTATGTCAATTGACTTTTTTGCTATGCAGGCGTGTGGTAACCTATGATCACCGATTTTTGTAAAAAGTGATCATTTTAACGAGTGATCACGATTTCATGATCACCACAGAGGCGACACACAATGATTACTGCTATTCAAATCAAGAATTTAAAGAGTGGATCACTTGCAGACGGTAAAGGGCTGTATGTGAGGGTGCTAGGGAGTGGAACAAAAAGCTTTATTGTTAGAAAAAAGATAAACAATAAAATCTTTACCAAGACCCTAGGCTCCTATCCTGAAATGTCTATTGCCACTGCAAGACAATTGGCCAAGGAGTACATAGACAGCCTTCAAGGGGTAGAAAGTGGCAGCGTCAAAACATTTAAAGACGTGTACGATGAATGGATTGAGTTTAAGGCCAAGCAGATAAAAGATGTTAAAAACGTTAAGCTGCGTCTAAATGGATTAGTGGCCAAGTTTGGGCATCTGCCCTTTCATTCACTTACGACTGTACAGATAGGCAATGAAATAAAGAAATATACAGCCAACGGCACGCAGAAACTTGAAAGCGCTAAGCGTTTGGCTATTTGGCTGAAACAGTTAGAAGTGTACGCCGTAAACAGTGGCTATGCAGACAGCTATAAGTTTCAGGGCATCAACAAGATTGTGCCACCACCTAGAGCCAAGCCTATGCCATCTGTTCACCCTGACAATTTGGCAGAGATCCTACAGAAGTTTAAGCAAGAGCAGATCCACAGCCCTTCAATTTTTGACATCACTCTTACAGGGTTTTACACGCTGCTAAGACCTAATGAGTATATAAGCTTAAAATGGGATTACATTGATTTAGATAATAGAGTCATCACACTGCCCTCAGCTCTCATGAAAATGAAAAGGGAGCATGTTATACCAATTAGCGATCAGCTTTATGCGCTGCTTAAAAGACGTAAGGGCATGCAGATTAATGAGTGGCTATTTCCTTCATCAAAGCCAGGGCAACCACTGACTACAGCCTTAGCTGAAAAATTCTTTAGGACAAGAGGGTTTAAAGACATTCTTGTACCCCATGGCATTAGGTCAATAGGGCGCACTTGGTTTCAGGAGCAGAGATATGATCATGACTTATCTGAGATGTGTCTTGCCCATTTAACAGCATCAAGCACAGAGCTGGCCTATAACCGATCACAGAGATTGGATGAGCGCCGTGAGCTGATGCAGTCATGGTCCGATTTCGTAGAATCTTGTCTCAATGCAGAGCCATTAAAAGGGCAGGGTAAATATTTTACTTTTTAGGAGGATCTTATGAGTGAATACGCATGTAGGCTTAAGGCCGATAAGGCTGGCGTTGTTGGCGCAGGTGTGAGATTTCAACGTATCAGACGCATAACGGGCTATCTTGTAGGAACAACTGACAGATTCAACAATGCCAAAAAGGCAGAGCTTGATGACCGCGTAAAACATTACAAAGTATAGCAAAACGCACTTTATACTAAAGAGAATTAGTGCAGAAATTGAACAATAATATTCATATTATTTTGACGCCGCTATTTTTAGGATTTATAATTTAAAAAAATCAGGGGCGTAATGGGGATGCTAAAATGAAAGAATATAAAAAAATAAGCATTCTTGATGCTTTTTCTAATTTTACAATTTCATATAGAAAGTATCAGTCGAATGGTGAGTCCTTTAGGCAGGACCAAAAGGCTATATATAGCGATTACACAAAAATTTATAACGATCTATATAGAGGCGTAAATAAAGTTTATGGCAAGTAAGACAAATGCAGCACGAGTCACAAACCATGAACATGGGCACAATATTGAATTAATTCAAAAATATGATAATAATCCTCTTCCTCCAATAGAGTCATTAGAACGCCTCCATAAATTTAGACCAGATTTAATTGATAAAACAATTGCGCTATTGGAGGAAGAGGCATCATTTAGGCGACAGCAAGAAGAGAAGATGCTAAAGTTCTCTCAAAGAGACAATTTGCTCTCTCAGATATTTGCTTTTATTATTTGTCTTAGTGGTATAGCTGGCGCCATATATGTTGGGATTCAAGGTAATGAATTAGCGTCTTTTGGAGTCTTAGGTATACCAATTGCCATTGTTGTTACCGCTTTTTTAAGAAGAAGAAAATAAGGCGCCACCTGGCGCCCTTGTTTATTCTGGCATATCCCTTCTTAAATAATCTCTGATCACCTTAAAACAAGGGTCATCTGAGAAAAGGGCTTTAAATAGTAAAGTTTTTATTTTTTCTGCCTGTCTGTCCGTCACCGGCCTTAGACCTCTTTCCATTTTGGAGACATACTCAGCTGATATGCCAAGCTGCGCTGCTAACTCCTCAGGTGATAACCCCATAGCCAGACGCAGCCTTTTGTATAATTTGCTATCCATATTTTTATGTCCTATAATTTAGGAGAAAGAAGGGGTTGCCCCCTTCCGTTTTATCTCCTTTGCTTTGACTTTTTGCGTTCTAACTCGTTTTCTTGTTTCTGCACTATTTCAGAAAACTGTCTTTTAGCATTAGTAGAGCAAAGGATCCAAAGAATTTCAAACTTTTCCTTATAGGTTAATTTCATTCTTTGTTCTCCTTAAATTGAACATCCTTTTCAGGGCCCCAGTCTTAACTGACTGTAGTTATATTGTACGATAAATCCGTACATAAAGTCAATGCTTTTTAGCTTACAAGGTCAAAAAATGAACGAAAGATTTGATTACTTCAAGGCTATGATTTTGGCCAAGACGCTGCTTGAGCGTATCCACAATTTCAGGATTAAATTTATATTATTGTGCGCCATATGCTCAGCTGTATGCGCTACACTTGGCTTCTATGCTGTTACAACAGAAGATGATAATTTTATTGGTGCCCTCATTTTTGCGATCTTGGTCAGTGGCATGGCTATCTTTGCCTACCGGGCCCATTGGCTTGATATGCGAGACAAGTATTATGAAATGATCAAAAATGATTATGACTACTACATGACAGAGTATAAAGAGTTTATAAAATAAAAGCCCTCAATGAGAGGGCCTTATCATCAGCAAAAATCTAAACTCTAAAATTACCGATTTTATTTTTAAATGCACATTTCATCACCCCATTATCAGACTAACCCATGAAGGTTTTTATTAATTTTTAGCAAGCAGAATATCCAATACATAACGACTTAAATTCTTGCCACTCTCCTGGGCCAGTCTTTTAATCTCCTGCTCCTCTTCTTTGAGACATGACACCACAATCCTGCCCTCAGCCTTTGGCTTGTTGCTGATAGTGCCCTTTGGACGTCCTGCTCCTTCTCTTGAGCCACCTCTAGCCATAAAAGAACCTCACAACCTGTAAAACAATTGATATCACTTGTAATGCTATTATGATTTTTAAAAGCGTTTCTCTGCTCATTTTGACATCCTTTTGTATCTAATATACAATTTAGGAGCCCTGCCTCCACAGGGCCTAAGGTTATTTTAAATAAAGGTCAAGGATTGATATTAGTATTTGAATAAGTGTAAGTATGAAAATAGCTAAATCAAAACTTGACCATCCTTGTTTACGTTGGCGTTTTTGCCTTCGTTTCTTTTTCATCATGGATGCCTCCTACTCCATGTTATCATGCCCTTATTATAACACTATTGAATAATAATTACAATAAAAAATCAAACAAAACAGCATATATTTTGCGTTTCTATCTAATGCAACCTATATCAATCTAGTGCAACTCCATTCATTTTGCTTTGACGTGGCTTTTCTTAGATCCTATAATTAGGGAAAAAGAGGTGTTGACATGAAATACAGAATAGGTTGGCCAGGGTGGAAGTTTGCTTATAAATTAGGCTTTACTATGACCTATAAAGTGAGTTTTGAGTACTCTCTCGCTGATGACGAATTTCAAAATGAAGAAGGAAATTTGTATACATATACTGGATATTTTGATGATTTAGATCTTGCTTTTGAGGCTCTTACATTTGAAGAGTTGATTAAAGAAGCTCAATCAATTGCAAATGAGTATGTTGAAATGCAATGTAAAACAGATAAGCTTTCTTCAAAAATTCAACCTATTCTGCCTCAGCATATAAAAGGTCTTGTTTAAATGGGCCACAATGGGTATGTAAAGCTAAGCAAAATTTTAAAAAATAATGGCTGTACAGTTATAAGGCAGGGGAAAGGCTCTCATGAATGGTGGTACAGTCCAATTTCAGAGAACACTTTTACAGTGTCCAAAAATATTTATAAAAGAGACATGATGAATGTAATTTTAAAACAGGCGGGACTTAAAAAGGAGTTTTAAGTTGAAGTATAGAATTGGTTGGCCGGGGTGGAAGATAGCCTATAAGCTTGGCTTTTCACTATACTATCGGTATGTTGTCTACTTTAATAAAGATCTTAAACATTTTTGTGGATATAGTCCTGATGTTAAAGGAGTCATAGCCGAGTCAGAAGAACTACGTGAAGTTATTGAGGCAATACAGGACAGTGTTAATGAGTTTATTGCAATAGATTTAAACACCACTAAAAATTTAAATATTAAGCCATTAGGTGCATTAAAAGGGAGGGAACGGAGATCTGTGTAAACTAAGATCTCTTATTCTTTAATTGCGCAATTTTAGAATCTAAATTTATGCTATCTTGTTTTTTTCAACAATTCAATACCTCATTTCATGATTTTGCCTCTTCCTGCCCCTGAAAGCCTTTTATGGATTGGCGTAGCCAACCCCGTAGGGGCTTGTCCATAAATGGCTGAGGGGGCAGGAATCCCATGTTTATCACGTTTTGTCTCCCTTGGCTCTATGTTTTACAGGATGCGACAACCCATAGGTAATACGTAGTATTACCTATCCGCGCGGCGGGCTTGCTCCTATACGCTTAAAAACTAGTTTATATATGGCCTTATACGTTCAGCCAGACTATCAATGCATGTCATCTGGTTTAAGACAGATGTCCAGTTCCTGACTCTGCTCACACCCCATTTCTTGGCCAGGTCGCCTGTAATTCTTAAATAAAAGACTTTAAACACGGCATTCTTGTTCTCAAACATACCTATTTTAGTGACCTTACGTAAGCTGGAGTTTACGGCCTCTATAGCATTAGTGGTGTACATGATTTTGCGTATTGCCGATGGATAGTTAAACAGCTGTGTTACATGGTTGAAATTGTTCTCCCACACCCTTATAGCTCCAGGGTATTTATCACCCCATTTGTCTATAAGGTGCAGCAGAGCTTCCTCAGCTGCCTCTGCATTAATAGCTCCATACATTGCCTTGCAGTCGGCACAGAAAGCCTTTAAATCCTTGTAAGGGACATATTTACAGGCATTGCGTATAAGGTGCACAATGCATCTTTGTACAACTGTCTGCGGGAATATAGACTTTACTCCGTCTTCAAGACCAGAGACACCGTCCATAG
This sequence comes from Anaerobiospirillum thomasii, assembly GCF_900445255.1. Lineage (NCBI taxonomy): Bacteria > Pseudomonadati > Pseudomonadota > Gammaproteobacteria > Aeromonadales > Succinivibrionaceae > Anaerobiospirillum > Anaerobiospirillum thomasii. The sequence continues at coordinate 7,584 of NZ_UAPU01000006.1, read as the reverse complement.
ACAGGAAAAGTATGTCCTTAACGCCTCTGCTCTTGATATTGTCAAATATATTCATCCAACATGACTTTGACTCTGTTGGGGATATATAAAGCCCCAAAACCTCTTTATACCCCTCAGCATCTAAGCCTAATATTACATATACGGCATGATTCTCTGTAGAGCCCTTGTCATTCTTCATCTTGACATAGATGCAGTCTACAAAGACAAAGGTATACAGAGGCTTTAACGGCCTGTTAAGCCACTCATTAACATCCGACAGGATAAGGTCCGTTATAGTGGAGATCTTGTCTTGAGAGAGCTTAAAACCATAGATTTCCTCAATGGTTGAGCTTATATCCCTCTGACTCATGCCTCTTGCATACATGGCCAGGACCTTTTGCTCTATCTGAGATACGTCTTTTTCCCTTTTTGGGATAATTACTGGCTCAAAGGTTCCTTCACGATCACGTGGAGTGTTGATCTCTGCCTCACCAAATGAGCCTTGAATGGTTTTCTTAGAATAGCCGTTGCGCCTGTTGGTGGTCTCCTTCTCATCAGTGCTGCTCTTGCTATAGCCTAAATGAGCATCAAGCTCAGTATTAAGGATCCTTTCAAAAACAGGTGCAAATGCTTCTTTAATAGCATCTTGAGCACTCTGGGCATCTTTTGGGTTGTAGTGCTCCATTATAAGGTCAGCTATCTTTTCAGCCATTGGGCTATGTTTAATTCTTGCCATATTAAGTAAACTCCGATAATGGTTATATTTTAAATCATCTATCTTCGTTTACACAGTTTTTAGTTCACTCTCCATTAAAAGGCAAAATTGCGTGAACGGTTATTATAAAGCAGTATTAGAGATACTTTTAAAAAATTGGCTCTCATTTCTCCAATTAATTTCTTAAAATAAACTAATCCCCATCCCAACCTTCAAATAGTTCCATTGTATAATCTCGTTGTTTATATAAAACATGTAATTTTATAAATTATAATCTTTTAAAGTATGCGCATCGTAAATGTTATATATTTTATTCTTTGCTGTTGTTTTTAATTTGGCTTGTACTCTTAAAATTTCTCCTGTATTAAATGCTGTGGTATATACGTTAGATGGGAGACTGAACGCATCATCAGATATTACGGCATTATGTTTGATAAAGCTTTCGTTGTCATTTTCATAATAGTTGTTGTTTGGGCAGTCTTCAGCTTTGATAAAAGTACATTTATTTGATATCTTATTTAATGAGCAAAGTATAATATCAAACTCCATTATTTGGGATACAACAGGTTGCTCATTTTTAGATATTACTTTTTTTACTTCATTATCAACAGTAGCTATTAGCTTATCCTTTTCCTGTAAGTTTGTAGCTGGCTGAATCAAATCAATTTCACCACAACTTTTACCAATTGGATTTAGAGCGTTTCTGCTATACATCTTTGTAATTTCAGCTATTTTATCTATGGCATGTTTTGCAGTATCCGCCGTAATTTTTTGTGACTCTATACTATAATTTAAAATTGCATTAACAGCGTTTTGTGAATCACTATCAGATCTTTTACTAAATATAAAACTACACATAGCGTTAAACAACTCCCTTATAGAGTTTATAGTCTCCCCTATCGGTTGGGCTGCTTGAGATATTGCCGAAATAATGGCTATTATCTCAATTGAGCCGGGGGCAAGCTTTGCGTCTGTTACTACATCTACAATCCAATTTTCAGGTTTTTCCTCAATCCTTCCGCTTACAGAATAAGTTCCAACGATTGATAATACATTTGAGTATCCTGACAAGGACTTTGCAAAGTCTTCCAACGAAATGCGATATTCACCTAATTTCAAGTCTTTATATTTAATTTTTATTTGAAACTCATCCATAGTCAATGCTCTTATAAAAATAGAATCGTTTTTATAGTTTATCAAATGAGAGATATATGACATCTAATATTTTAATAATTGTTGCACATTAAAGGCGCCATTGGCGCCCCTCTCTATTTACGACCCTCAAAAATTTCTAGCATAAACTCACTTACGTTTTTATTGGCCTCTTTAGCTGCATCTTTTATTTTCTGCTCCATCTCTTTGGTGCAGGATATAACAATGCGCCCTGTCTTGTAGCCCGTACCGCCTGTAGTAGATCCAACTTTACGGCCAGCCCCTTCACGTGCTCCACCCTTAGCCATTAATTATCTCTCCTATCTTTAAACAAATCATAATCAAATTCACAGCAATTAGAATCAGACACATAATCTCTATTCTATTAAGTGGCTCAAATTTCTTTTTCATGTTAAACTTCCTTATATCTAAGAGCCCCACCTCCATGGGGCTATATATTTATCTTAGGTAAAGGTCTAGGATGTAGTAAATTATTGTTGCTATTGAAGTTACCAACATAATTTTATCCGTCCTAGACCATTCTTTTTTACGCTCACCCTGTTGTGCGCGTTTCTTTTTTGGTGGTCTTTTCATTATCACCTCCTTGGCCTCTATTATATCAATAATTGATTAATATGGCAACAATAATCAATAAATATTTTACATTTTTGCTAAAATAGTTATAGATTTTAATTTCTAGGAGACATGATGCCTGTTTATATGATTGTGCCTGTCGGTACTTCAATAATTACTCAAGAGCTTGAGGATAGAATAAAAAGCGTAATAGCAAGCCCCTCAGATATGTATATGCTTTTAAACAGAAATGCCTGCTATGTTGCATTTAATGGTATCAGTACCGAGCTAAGAGATAGGCTCAATCTAGGTGGCAAAAATAACCCTCATATGTCAGATAGTGAAATATCAGAGGCTCCTAATATTCCCCCAATTTCAGCTATTATCATATCTGTTGTACCTGGTGGGTTTAATGGTTATGCCCCTACTGATATATGGGAATGGTTAAATTTAAAAATGGGCCCATACTAAAACATGGCTAATCAATTCCCAGAGCAGACCAACTCAGTTGCTCCTACAAAAAATGATTATCCAGATAAGATGCATTCTCTTTCTGAAAGGGTGTCTATATTAAATAATGATCAAAAGCATTTAAAAGAGCTCCATGAAAAGGACTTAAAGATAATAGAATCATCAACACAGAGCATTATTAAACGTCTTGAAAAACTAGAAGATAAAGTTGAAAAAATAGACTCATTAAGATGGAAAATTGTTGGCGCAGCTGCCACTTTGGTATTTTTTGCAACCATTACTGCGGCAATTTATAAATCATTATCATAATTTAATGCGCTAGCGCCAGGCAAGTGGCGCCTCTGCCTGGCAGTCTCACCTAGCGTGCCAAGTGAGGGCCCTAAGGCCGTGAAGAGATCCGGCACCTTAGGGGAAATGTCCCCACATTTTTGCGCAGCTTAAGCCGTAGGCCGTGGGGCTCTGTCAGTTAAATTATAGCATTTCTAATCGTTCTAATCTTTCTAGTCACCATCTATTCACTTTACAAATTTTTCAGCGATGCAAAGATCTAGATCTTCTAAGTCAAAACCTCCAAAGTCAGAAGGATAGTGCTCTTTAACAATAGGCTTGATTGTATATAAAATCACCTCCTGAAGAACGCCAAGCACGTGGCAATTCAGATCGCCTAACAAATAATTGAGCTTTCTAAATATCCTATCGTTCTGATCGTAGCTCTTTACTAGATTTTTTAAGGCGCATAGCTGCGTCTCATTTAATGCATATTGACCTCTGCTTGCTTTGGCAGTTGCAACATCAATTAAATTTTTTACAAACTGGGCTTGCTCATCTGTGAATAAAGGCACATGTTTAGGAGCTGTGCATGATTCAGTTCTATAGACGATTGAGTACAAATCTCTATAGTTCTCAAGGCGTGCCTCTTTTTCCTCTGCTGACATGTATGTACCTGTCCTTCTTATCTGAGGCAGAACCTCTGATGTAACCCATTTTTTGAACTCTTTTGCCTTTGGAAGTTTGGAGCCGAAGATGAGGGCATACATGCCACTTTCATTTATATAATTAATTTTTGCTTTTTTGCCTAGTGAGTCAACGCCCTCGCGTTTCGCTAGGTCGTCATCATGGACGTGTTTTTTAACAGCGTCATGAGGGTTTGAATACCCTAAAGCATCACATAGATCCTTGGCACACATCCAAAGGTTATTTTTAAAATCAATCTCAGTGCGAATGGTTGAATCTTGAAAGTTTAAGACTTGTAATTTAGTCATGATTGTTTCCTTACTTTATTTTTTTGAATTGAGATCTTAAGTGGGTGGGTAGGTGCTCAAAAACCGAAGTAAGACGGCCGTGCTTATTCAATATATTCACACGACACCTACCATAGACGCACAGTATAGTTACAGCTATACCATGGGTAGAAAGGTTGCGCTCTTACTTCATAGTGTTTTTGAAGCACTAGTCCCACGACTTAAGGACACTACTAATATAGAGCGCTTTTTGAATTTTTGCAAGTTTAAAAAATTATACCCCTCATTTACTGTTATCAAGTTTTCTGTATAGGTATGAAATAATAGTGAATAAATCAAACAGATCTTCCTTTCCTTCACATAACATTACCGGTCTGTGCGCTAAAGGATTCCTTATGATTGAATAGGCAGCTTTAAATAACAGAGCTATTGCCCTCTGATCTTTTAAATCCTGCTCTGATTCCATTTTTGTAAGTTTTACTAAAGGCTGACTACATAAAAGAGCCTGATCAATAAGCATATGACCATCTATACCGCTGTTTAGATTTGCTTTACGCCTTAATTCTTCAAACAATCCTTTTGTTGCTTCAAATAGGACAGAGAACTCATCGCCATTAATGCTCTTATCTGAGCAATAGGTTAAGACTTTATGATAGATCCCGCGTTTCTCTAGCTCCTTTAATAAGGCAGCATTTGATCGTTTGCCATAATAGCCCTCTGGCGGATTCCTAAGGTCAATAAGCCCATATCCTTGAGTATAATCATAATATATAGGTAGTTTTCTTAACTCAAAAAGTGAGTTTATACCATCTATTGCTCTTTTAAATGTTGGATTTGTGTTAATAAGAGAAGGTGAAAATGCTGCTGCTATAGTCTGAAACACAAAACCGTCATTTTGATAGTTCTGTTGTCCATACTGAAAAATGGATAGCAGGCAGTTAACCTTAGAGCCACAGTTTTGTCTTAACTGCAGAATGTTAAAATTACCCCAACTAAGTACCTTTGAAAATTCATTCCAGGAAGAAGAGTAGGGCTGTTCAATTAGCTTTGCAAGCTCGCTTAACTCGGATACACTAAATAATTGATTCATTGTATTTACTCACTATAAGAGGTTGATAATAGCTGTTTTTTTTCAACAATTGTCATCATTTTAAGAAGATTAACATCATCAAGTAAGGCTGTGAGCAAAGAGTCAGCCAAAGCTTGATTTCCTATTTGTATGTTGTATTCTATTTCATTAACCTTATGTTTAATTTCCTGTATTTTATCCTGTTGGAAGCTCATAATTATTATTCTCCTTTTTCACGGCTATAATTTCGGTTATAAATCCGACAGATGGCTTATCCATCGGATTTAGTAACGGTTAAACGGTTATAATTCGGTTATAATTCAGTCAATCAAGGGGCCCTAGGATAGGCACTGCCTGCATCAGAGTAAGAATGTATGCTGACAAGCCCTCTTGTCCTTCTTGTTCAAAATGCTTGGCAAGCTCTAAAGCGTTTTCTTTAAATCCTTGCTCATCGTTCTCCACATGGCATCTGATAAGGTTAAGTACGGTTGTTATATTCATGGCTACCTCACTGTATTTTTGTAAATCTGTTCATAAAATTAGGGTTATCATGTAGAGCATCAGTTTTGTCTCCAGTGTCCACAGATGTGGCAATGTAATCCAAGAAAAACTTTAAGTGCTGCCTTTGAATGTCGCTAAGATCTTCTCTTTCCATGACAGCGATGCCCTGCTGTAAGATGTCAATCTTGTCTGAGTCTGTTATGTTTTCTAATGCCGTTCTTTTTTCAACCTCTCTTTTTAAATAAGAAAAAGGTCTTAAATCATATTCCTCTGCGATGCCTTTTAATCTTTGTAATGAAGGCTTTACTGTGCCCTTGGCTATGTTTATATCAATTACAACATCTTTATTGATCAATTCGCGTTCTATCTCTAACACAAGGGTTATAAAAGGCACGCCGTTTTTGTTAATTGAATAAAGTGGTTTAAAAAAATTAAAGTTAGGTCTTATTGCCATTTTATTTTGCCTCTCTTGCTTCTTTCTCTTTCATAATTCCATACATCCAAAGGACACAGTTCACATCTTCTAGCAGCTGCAGCAGCTTCTCTGTATCAAGCTGAATTACTGTCCTTATGGCCATCATGCCTTCATATAAATCGTTTGGATCTTTTAGCGTCTTCTCAAGCTCTTCAAGATCGTAACGCTCCTTGATGCGCTCCCATATCTCATCGGGGGTACATTTGAGTGATGCCACAGTAGGGATTTTTACATTCTTCATCAGGCGTGAGTTAGTTGTTCTGTTAAGCCTGGCAGTGAATAGGGTCAAAGAGGTGCCCTTATCCATCACACGCATTGAGCTTTTATCCAAAACCCACAGCTCTGTGTTCTGCGGAGTAATCACGTTAATGCCAACAGTCAGATTTGGATCGTACTGACTTAGAAATTTCATGTATTGCTTAAGTTTCATCGTTTAAAATCCTACGCTATGTAAATACTCATTAATCTGTCTGTCTATAAAATTCTGACTGCTTTGGTCGTGCTCTTTTCTGATTTTTCTGCACTCTAAAACAACTTCCATATAATACTTTTGCTTATAGTAAAAGTTTTCAATGGCGTGAATTTCTTCATCAGTTGGATTGCATAAGTCTTTAAATATTTGAACATGACTTTTTTTTAAAACTAAACCATTAATTAATTTATTTATTACAGATGTTTTAGTTTTTGTCTTTTTACTAAGATTAAAAGCACAACCATACTCCAATTTGACCCATTTGCGTACCTTATATAAAAACCTAATATAATCAGGAGCAATCTTTACTAAAAACCATAAATCATCTACGCCAAATGGATATGTGTTTTCATATTTCTGCGCTTCTGACTTTTGACCTGGCAGGCTCTTCTGCTTTTCATATTCTTTAAAAAATTTATTTAATTGTGCTTTCTCATCTGCATTTAACTCTAATAGTCTGCAAAGCAGCTTTCTCTTATCCTGTGGAAAGCAACGTGAGCCAGTGGTGCAACTTATAAAATATGAATAATTCATATCTAAAATTTTTGCGAGCTTAGCTTTTGATTTATATTTTTCAAAAATCTTAATGTTTAAAACTCAAGCATTTCTTTTGCTTCTTCCTGATTAATATGAGCAATCTCCTATTAATTCTTTTCTTTTAAATAAACAAGCACACTTTTATAAAAAAGGGCTGTCCATTCTTTTAGTGGAAGCATGGAGTACAGCTTGTTAATTGTTATCATGTAATAAAAAGTCTGTATGCCCATGTCATTAATGTAAGTTACATGTTTAACCTCTTTTATTTCATCAGTCTTTATGCAACCTGGGAAAGCTTTTTCTAAATGTCTGATGCAGTAATAAAAGGTGCCGTCTGTCTTGACGCATTTAATTGTTGTGTTGTTCATTTCAACTTTTAAAAAATAAGGAAACTCTGCC
>NZ_UAPU01000005.1:1260000-1310528 GCF_900445255.1 Anaerobiospirillum thomasii | reverse complement strand
AGGCTTTGTAACAACTCAAAGCGCAGACGGTCTGCAATCTCCTTTTAACGATTTGGGAGACAGAGACAAAGAGCGCAATGAGATAAGCATGGGAAATGGCTCTATGGTGTACCTGCAAGAGGGGAGAACGTCACCTTTGGATCACCGGGTAGGCCTAACCCCGAGTTTGGTGGGTTTGTGCAGGCTGTCTGCCGTCAGATAGGTGCAGCACTTGAGCTGCCTTATGAGCTTTTAGTTAAGAACTTTACAGCATCCTACAGCGCCAGCCGTGCATCTCTTTTAGAGGCTTGGAAGGCATTCAGAATGCGCCGTCAATGGCTGTGCGATTCTTTCTGTCAGGCTGTATATGAAGAATGGCTTGCAGAGGCTGTATCACTAGGACGCATCAGTGCTCCTAACTTTTTTAGCGATTTATCATATAAGAAGGCATGGTCACGTGCCGAATGGTCTGGCGATGCACAAGGCCAATTAGATCCACTTAAAGAAGCAAATGCAGCAGTTGTAAGAATCAACAATGGACTTTCAACACGAGAGAAAGAAGCAGCAGAGCTTACAGGTCTGTCCTTTGAAGTTATTGCCAATCAGCTCACAGCTGAGAGTGAAGCACTAAAAGCAATCACGCCACAGCAGGGAGAGTTACCACCTGTAATAAAAATGAGGATGAAGAATGATTTCATTTAACAAGAAAAGCAATACGCTTTATATCAGTGGCGCCATAGAGGGCGCCCATTTTTTTAAAGAAGGGGATTCTAATACTGTCTTTGAATTATCTCAATACGATACAGCACGTGCCCTCAATGTTGTGATTAACAGCCCAGGCGGATCCACAAATGAGGGGCTTGCAATTAAAAACCTTTTTAGAATCATTGGAGATACAGCCGAGGATAAGCGTCACGGGTTTAGCTGCAAGTGCTGCCACTTTGATCACCTCTGCCAAGAATGCCCATGTCACTATGCAAAAGGGCTCAATGTTTATGATCCACGAACCATGGATCACAATGCAGGGGGCAAAGGATGATTTAAAGAAGACGGCAGATAGATTAGATAAGCTTACACAAAGCATTGCTCAGCTGTATGCAGAAAAAACCAATCTTCCTGTACCACAGCTTATAAAAATGATGAGTGAAGAGACATGGCTTACAGCTGATGAAGCTGTGGAGCTTGGCTTTGCTGATAAGGTGGACGGTACCAAGTCAGTAAACGCAAGCATTGACAATAATAAGCTTTCAATAGGTGGTCTTGATTTTAGCTGTGCTACCTATTGTAAATTACAAGAATTTTTTCAATGTCACCAAGAGGACGAAATCACCATGAATGAAGAAGTAAAGACCGAGGACAAGAACCTCACTGTTACAGAAACTAAGAGCGCCGTCACTTTCACAGATGTAGCTCAGATGATTAAAGCATATCCTGACTTTTGCAGAGCTATTGCAGATGAAGCCTTTGCCAAAGGACAGAGCGCAGAACGTGAGCGCATTAAAGAGCTTGATGCTATGTCATCTAAACAGCATGAGTCACTTATCAACAAGGCCAAGTACGAGACCTTTGAGGATGCCAAATCATGCGCCTTCAATATCTTAAAGGCTCAAAAGCAGCAGCTTGATGAGCAGGCAAGCGCCTTGCAGTCTGATGCATCTGCCCTTCAGGAAGTGGCAGGAGTTCAGGATGATGTAATGACCTCAGCAGAAACACAGCGCAATGCAATGATTAAATCAATTTTAGAGAACATGTAAAAGGAGTTTTCAAAATGGCAGAACTATCAAGAGATTTAGGCAACGTTGAGTACGACAAACTGCTTGCAGGACCTAGAGACTGGGTCAAGTACACCCACAATGAGGTGGCACAGGGTGAGAACAAGCTCAAGCGTGGCTGTCTTGTAACCTATGACGCAGCAACCAAGACCGTGAAGGCATGCAAGCTTAAGGCTGATGTGGTCTATGGCATTCTGGCTGAAGATGTGGATGCTACAAGCTCCAAGGTATATGCCCGCATTTATCTGTCAGGCGCCTTCAATGAAGAGGCTTTATCCATGGGCACACCTGGCGATAGTGGCAAGGTTGCAGACTTTTATCTGTCAGCCCGTAATGTAGGCATCATTTTCAACAAACCAACCAAGTAAAGATTTAAACAGACGAGGTATAAACTATGTCAACTCAGACAGGAAATGTTTCACTTTATGATTTTAGAACTCTCTTAGGTGTCGTGCAGCAGATGCCAAGAGAGCACACCTTTTTGCGAGATACATTTTTCCCAACAACAAAGACCTTTATGACCAAAGAGGTTGATATTGATATTATTGGCCTGATAAGCGCAAGCTTGCACCGTTTGTTACATCGTTATACCGGTGGCACCTTCTCATACAGAGATGGCTATTCAACCAAATCATATCAGCCTGCACGAATTGCCCCTATGATGATTACTACAGCTGATGAGGCTTTTACCCGTGCCCCAGGTGAGACTATTTACAGTCAGTTCAATCCTGCACAGCGTATGAATGCCATTGTAGCTGACAATCTTAAACAGCTTGATAAGCAGATTACACGCCGTGAGGAATGGATGGCAGCGCAGGCACTGTTTACAGGTAAGATTGAGATGAAGGGCGAGGGCGTGAACGATGTGCTCACCATGTGGGACAATGCCAAGAAGCCTGAAACCGACATTGCAACCAAGTGGGACCAGCTAATGCCACACCATTTGATGATCTTGTAGCATGTGTGACAAGGTGGGCGAGTTATCTGGTCGTACTGCCAACAAGCTGATCGTAGGTCGCAAGGTTCTAAAAGTCCTGATGAATTTTTAGTCAAGGACGGCTCACTTGACCCACGCCGTATAAATCTAGGACACATTGAGCCTGCCAAAGTACAGGCCAATGGAGTGCAGTACATCGGTACTCTGTTATATCCTCATCTTGATATCTACGCCTACACCGAGACCTTTGTGGACGATGCAGGAACAAACACACCACTTGTGCCTGACAATATTGCCTTCTTAGCATCTGATGGCGCTATGACCACACGAGCCTACGGCATTGTAGATATCATTGATGAGAATAATAACATTCGCTTTGTTGAGGGTTCACGAGTTGCCAATTCATGGGTACAGCGTGATACACCGGCAGGCCGAGTGGTGCAGATGATTTCACATCCTCTGATGATTGTTAATGAGCCTTATGCGTTCCATGTTATGAAGGTATTATCCTAATGAAATACAGAGCACTTAAAAACTTTATTTTTGAGAGTGCCTATTATGAGCAAGGAGCAGAGTACGAGTTTGAAACTGTACCTGCCCTTATCAAAGATGGGTATCTTGAGAAAATAGGCAATGCCGAACCACTTCCACCAAAGACCGAGGAGACACAGGAAAAGGCAGATCCTTCTTTAGAGGCTGATGCTGATATTGATGATGTTATGCAGATGCCTGATCTTGGTGGTGAGGGCAAAGGTAAAACAATAAAGAGAAAATAAACATGATTGATTTTAAGCAGCAGTTAGCCTTAGACATTGACACCTTTATCAATCTGTCCGAGTTTGCAGACATTCACAGCATTAACGGGCAAGAGGTCAATGCGATCATTGATTCCAATGCCCTTGATGAGGTAGCCATTAAAACCGAGTCAATGCAGGCTGTATTTGTTAATGCTATAACGATCTTTATACCGCAAGGGTCGCTGTCACGCCTGCCACTTGTTGATGAGGATTTTGAGCTTGATGGATACAGCTACACCTGCAAAGGCTTAAGGATTGAGCAGGGCTGTGATGCCATTATTGCTGTAGAAAATCAGTCACGTTAGTTTGTAAAGCTATAGCGCTTTGAGGGCGCCTTCTATGTTTTCAGTAAAAATTGACGACAAAGCTATTGAGAATGCAAAGCTGTTGTTATCTCAAATCCCCAGAGGGGCCGAGAGTGCAATAAGCCGTGCTATCAATCGCACCATGCAGGGCGCCCGCACTCAGATAGTGAGGGTAGTAAAAGAGCGCTACACTTTAAAAGCTACAGATATAAGACAGACCTTATCTGTCGTTAAGTCAGATAAAAACACCCTTACAGGCGAAATCAAATCAAGGGGCACGCAGTTAAATGCCTCACACTTTATGCACAGACCTCATGGCGATACTACAGGCAACAAGCGCAGACAGGTGTTTGTTTCATTCACCAAAGGCAAGCGCTTTAGTGTGGATCGTGGTTTTGTGTGGCAGGGGCGTATTTATAAAAGAGAAGGTAAAAAGAGACTGCCAATTCAATCCATGTATGGCCCATCTGTCCCTCAGATGATAGGCAGTAAGGAAAGTATTGAGCGCATTGAGCGAGGCATGACTGATACATTCAATAAACGCATCATGCATGAGATTGATGTTTCATTAAAAGGGTATGACAAATGACAGAGTTTTATTTAATAGAGAGTTTGCAGACTTTTCTTGAAAAAACGCTAAACGACATCAATCAGGACAGACCTGGCACAGACAGGGAGCCATACCTTGGCAGTCTTAGAACTGTAAGGCCTTTAAAGGCAGAGATGCAGGACAAAGAGCAGGCGGTTAAGGTCAATATATACAATGGCTTTGTGCCCTCTGCCAAGCAGGAGAGCTCTGTGTTTCCTTATGTCTCTATCTTTTTATTAGATGGAAGTGTTGATAGAGAGTACTGCACCTGTAGAGCGCAGTTTGATATTGGTGTTTATTCGCAGGAAGATAACAGGGCACTGATGAATATGTTAAGGCGTATTATTAACGGCCTGTCTCAGCTTGAAAACTACATGCTTGATAATAAGTTTGAGCTTTCACTGCCATTTACATGGTCAACCTTTGAAGAAAACAAGCACCCTTTTCATAATGCATCAATAATAACCTCATGGAGTTGGTATGCCCCATGCCCTCAAAATTTCTCAACAATTTAAAATCTAGTCAGAGGTAAACATGACAAAAAATCAGAGCAAAGGCCCTGAGGCTGTCGCACGTCCTGAAAGTGCAGAGCATCAGGATAATTCAATTGTGTACATTGGTAAAAATGTTCCACGCCTGGGGCTTAAAACGTACACGGTATACACAGAATATATAGCTATTCCTGAACATATCAGGGCAGAGCTAGAAAAATCACCAATATATAAAGCTTTATTTGTTCATGTCAGCATTATGCGCCATGCAGTTGCTGATCTACATGATAAAACCTCAGCTTTATATCAGATAAATTCATCTTTTAACTAGGAGCTAAAAAATGGCAGCATATAAGCACGGTGTCTATACATCTGAAACACCGACCTCACTTATACCAACCACAGAAGTATTATCTGCTGTGCCTTTTGTTGTAGGCATTGCACCAATTAACATGGCACAAGAGCCAAGTGTCAATGAGCCAAAGCTTGTATACTCATACAAAGAGGCTGTGCAGTACTTTGGTGTTGAAAATGCCACAGATGACGGCAACGGCAAGAAGAGCTTTAAATACAACTTATCTGAGTTTATTTACTCTACCTTCAACTTCTACGGCAATACGCCAATTGTATTGGTCAATGTTTTAGATCCTGCCAAGCACAAGAAGACAGCTGATACCACAGCTATTACAATTGACGCCAAGGGGCAGGCAGTAATTCAGGAGTTTGGCTGCGTTGTCTCAACTCTCAAAATTTCAAAACCTGATACAGGCTTTTATGCAGAGGGCACTGATTATGTTACAGCCTTTGATGATGACGGCTATCTTGTTATCTCTGCCCTTCCTGAAGGGAGTGACGGCAACTTCAAGCTTGCAAAGCAGGAGCTGACTATTACCGTTGAGAAGTTAGATCCTTCAGCAGTCACCAAAAAAGAGATCATCGGAGGTGTGACACCTGAGGGCAAGAAGACCGGTCTTGAGCTTATCAGTGAAGTATATCCACGTTTAAGAATTATACCGACCCTTGTGGCCTCTCCACATTATTCAGCAGATCCTGAAGTGGCGGCAATTATGGGCGCAAAGGCTCTTAACATAAACACCGTCTTTAATGCTATGGCCATAGTTGATGCTGATACCAAGACCACCAAGAAATACAGTGATGTGCCAAATTGGAAGAACAAGAACAACATAGTAGATCCTAATGTAGCTGTTACATGGCCACAGATTGAAATGACAGGCACAAGATACGCATCATCAACCCACCTCATTGGCGTGCTTGCAAGAACAGATGGCGAGCGTGACGGCGTGCCTTATGTGTCTCCTTCAAATAAGAATTTTGAGGGCACAGGTCTTTGTCTTGAAGATGGCTCTGAAGTGGTGCTTGGCAATGAAGAGGCTAACTACTTAAATGGTGAGGGCATTGTCGCAGCTCTGAATTTTAGTGGTGGATGGAAGATATGGGGCAATCGCACTTCATGTTATCCAGCCAATACCGACCCAAAGGATGCCTTTATCCCTGTAAAGCGCATGTTCTTCTTTATTGCAAACACAGTAGTAACCACAATGTGGCAGAAGGTAGATGAGCCTGGGAATAGACGCCTTATAGATACCATTGTTGACTCTTTAAATGTATGGCTCAATGCTTTTACTGCAAGACAGCAGCTGCTAGGTGGTCGTATTGAGTTTAGAAAGGAAGACAACCCTGTTACAGAGCTAATGGACGGCAAATATCACTTCAAGATATTTATAACCCCTCCATCACCAGCACGAGAGCTGAGCTTTGACTTAGAGATTGATCCAACTTACTACGAGACCTTATTTAATTAAGGAGGTGATATATGGCAAACAAATATCCAGATAAGACAATTAATTACAACGTATATTCAGAGCAGGGCGAGCTTTTAGGCGTTGCAACAGCAGAACTGCCCGAGCTTGCATATATGACTGAGACTTTAACCGGTGCAGGTCTTGCAGGTGAGATTGAAACACCTGTGACAGGTCATTTTGGCGCCATGTCAACAACTCTTAATTTCAATGCTATTCAAGCTGATGCCATTGTTTTGCTTTCAACCAAGGGCAACACCCTGACACTGCGATCTGCACAGCAGGCACTTGATATGGCTGAGGTCAGTACTCATAAGACTCAAGGCATTAAAATTGTACTCAAGACTTTGCCAAAGACTATGAGCCTTGGAAGCTTTGAGCCAGGTGCCAAGACTGACACTTCAATTGAGTTAGAGACTCCTTATATCAAGATTGAAGTTGATGGCAAGCAGGTGCTTGAGATTGACAAGCTTAACTTTAAGTGTGTCATTGGTGAGAATGATCTTCTTGAAAATGTACGAGCTAATTTAGGATTTTAAAAAGAATGTCCATATCTACTACTAAAGAGGGGCTCACTGCCTCTCTTTCACGCCCTTACACCTTTGAGGGCCAGGAATACACCTCTGTGACCTTTAATATTGATGATAACTTTACGGGTGGGCAGTTTAAGCAGCTCTATCGCAAGTACATAGCATTAAGGAAACAGACTGATGCGCAAAGCCTTGTCATGGATCGCATGTTAGTGACTGCAATTATTAACAATGAGTTTATTGACTTTGCAATGTGTGAACTGTCCCATCTGCCACTTGAATTTTTCAATGGACTGCCCTTTAAGGACTATATAGCCCTAAGTGGGACCTTACAAAATTTTTTCACCGATTCGGTATAGGCAATCTAAGCGATCAGAGTATTGAGAAATATCTAAAAGAGTATTTTAAGAATTTACTGTTCTTATCTATTCAGATAAAGACTCCGTACTCTGATATGTGCCATATGCCTATACTTGACGTATTTGAATGCACAGAGAATTTTATTTTATACACTAAGGAATTGAAAAAGAAATGAGCTCAAAGGTTTATGAAATTGCAATGCAGCTTAAAGGCAAGCTTGAGGGCTCATTTATTAAGAGCGCAAGCAATGCAATTAAGCATGTGGATAAGTTAAATCATTCGTTTAATTCTATTGCTTCACATAAGCTGGCCCTTGATAAGATCTTGGCGCAGGCGCAGGCAACAAAGAAGGCTTACTATGCCTACGATGAAGCCAAGGCCAAGGTCAAAGCACTTGAAAAGCAGTTACAGAGTGCCAAGAGTGGTCACAAGGAGCTAAGAGCCGAGCTTTTAAACGCTGTTAACGCCATGAATAGGGCAGAGAAGGCCTACACAGATGGCAAGAATAAACTGTCTCAGCTCAAAGCCGAGGCCAATGCCACAGGTAAAAGTCTTAAAGACTTAGAGGCTAAATCCGATGCCCTTAATAAGAGACTGCAAGCCAAGGCCAACATAGAAGCGCAGACACAGAAGGCGCAGGCCCTGGCCGAGAAGGCAGAGTCAATGCAGGCCAAAGGATTAGGTAACATAGCCAAAGCTACAGCCATGACAGCAGCTGCATTTGGCATGCCGATAAAAGCTGCAATGGATATAGAAGATCAGACTGCCGAGCTTAGAAAGTACACTGACATCTCTGATGAAGTCATGAAAAAGAACAAGGAAATGGCCACCAAAATGGCTGTTTCTACAGAAGAGATGGTGGCTTTACAGGCCAATGCTATGCAGTCAAACATCTTAGATGCCAATGACGCCAAACAGATTGAGACATATACGCAGACAGCAGCTAAAGCCATGATCGCACTTACAATGACAGGTGATCAAGTGGGCTCAAGTTTTGCAGCTATTAAAAATCAGATCGCTGGCAACATGGAAGATACAATCAAGGCCTTTGATCTTGTTAATGCAATAGCCAACAATACCACAGCTGGAGGTAAAGAAACTCTTGAAGTGCTAGAGCGTTCAGGTGGTATGGTTGCAGCATCTACTAAGCTCACCACATCGCAGATTGTTGCCCTATCTGGTGCTTTTTTATCGGCATCAGGAAGTGCAGAGGTAGCTGCTACAGCACAGTCAAGCTTTATCAATGCCCTTATGGCAGGCTCTAACGCCACTAATACACAGTTAAAGGGTTTTGAGAAGTTAGGGCTTAGCCCACAGAAGATGGCCAAGGCTTTAACTACAGGCGGAGCAGAGGCACAATACGCCATTGAAGAAGTCTTTAAACGCATTAATAAGTTATCAGCAGATGAAAAGAACAGTGTTGTAGGTCAGATATTTGGTAACGAGGCTGGGCTTAAGAAAGCTGTAATGACAATGGCAGAACAGGGGCATATATTAAGTAAGCCCTTTGAATTGGCAGCTAATGAGCTCAACTATTTAGGATCTATGCAAAAGGAGTACGAGGCCAGAGCAGCAACAACATCAAATCAGCTAGGTATTCTGAATAATCTTGTCACAATTATATCGGCTACGATAGGTTCAGTTTTTTTACCAGCTATTAATGAGCTTTTGGGTGCAGCTATAGAAATGTCACAACCTTATATAGCGTGGATAGAAAATAATAAAGAACTAGTCAAAACTATTGGCACAGGCGTGGCTATTTTCTTGGCTCTTATAGCAGCAATAGGCGCGGCGCAGTTAGCCTTTGGCCTGATGTTAAAGCCTATCATCAGTTTAATTAACATCTTTGTGATGCTTAAAAAAGCTATGCTGTTGGTCAATATGGCCATGCTGGCCAACCCTATAGGCCTCGTGATAACTGCTATTACTGCCCTTATTGGCGTTGGTTATCTGTTATATAAACACTGGGACACAATTCAAGCTAAGGCTGTAGAGCTGTGGGCAACTTTTGAGCAGAAATTCCCAGCTATGGCATCGGTGGTTAAGACCGTGGCCACGGCTATTGGTCAGTACATTAACTATGTTAAAACTGTGCTGTCCAACATGCTTGGCTTTATTGTCAATGTGTTTACAGGCAAATGGGGTGAAGCATGGGCTAATGTTAAGAACATCTTTAAAGCCATGTTTGATGCGCTCAAAGGTATAGCCGAGGGACCTATCAACTATGTGACTGACAAGGTGGAGCAGGTCAAGGGCGCCTTTGGCAATGCTGTTAATTCTGTAAAAAGCTTCTTTGGCTTTGGTGATGATGCCAATGTCAATGTGAATGCCACAGCATCACAGCCAAGTGTCACCTCTGCAACTTCAATCCCTGCACTTGCAAACGGTGGTATTGTCTCAAAGCCGACCCTTGCAATGATAGGAGAAGGTGCAGAGAGTGAAGCTGTGATGCCACTGTCAAAGCTAGGCTCCATGCTTGGCACTTCTAGCACCACAACCAACACCACTAACAACGCTCCTATAACCGTGACCTTTGCGCCAACTATCAACATACAAGGCGATCAGAACGTCAAGGGACAGGTAAATGAAGCGTTAAATGTGGGCTCAATTAATCTTAAGAAAGAGCTTGAGAAGTTGATGCGTGGCAGTGGGCAGATAGCTTATTAAATATACTGTGCCATTTATTGCTTTAACTGAGTATCGTCTTTGAGAAATAAATATGCCTTAAAGCACGCTGCAGTAAACAATAAAACAAGTACAGCAGAGATTGTAATTATAGAAGTAGAAGGCTCTATAAAAGGGGATAAAATAACTACAAATATACCAACTATGAACCCAATAACTAGAGCCCCTACTATTAATTGAAAACCAATCTCAACAACAGCAACAACTGCAAGACAAAGCGCTTTAATTAAATTATAAAAGGTAATTAGAGTTTTCATTTTAACCTCTTCTTAAGTGCAAGGCTCTATGGATAAATTATAGAATAAAAAATCAAAAAGGGTGTTTATAAATGAGAAGCTATGTCACAAAACAAGGCGACACATGGGACATCATAGCCAAGGCGCAGCTTGGTAGTGAGTTTCAAATGCACCAATTGATTGAGCTTAATTTTAAGCACAGAGATATTTTAATTTTCTCTAGTGGAATTGAGCTCAATATTCCTGATGTTAATCCTAGCCCCTCAACTAACAGCGAGCAGTTGCCACCATGGAAAAGAGTAAAGTAATAAAAACGCTTGTAAGTGTGATATATGAAAGCACAGACATCACACAAGAGATAAACGCTGACCTCTTATCTTTCTCTTATGAAGATAATTGCTCAGATGAATGTGACAGTGTAAGCATCACATTAAAAGATGAGCAAGGCAAATGGGCAGGATCTTGGTCTCCTGACAGAGGAGCCAAGGTACGATGCATGTTAAGCACTAACCAAGGATATAGCTTAGAGACAGGGCTGATGATTATAAACAGTCTATCAGCCCAGGGAGCTCCACGCACATTTGACATGCAGGCTATCTCTGTGCCCTTGGAGAACACTGTGCGCAAGACTGCCAAGACAAGAAACTTTGAAAACCTAGACTTGAAGACTATTGCCAATACAATAGCGACAGATAACAAGCTCAAGCTGTTTTTTGACAGCCAAGAGAATCCCACATACGACAGAATTGATCAAAAAGATGAAACTGATCTTAAGTTTCTTGAGCGTATTTGCAAAGAGGCAGGCCTAAGCCTTAAGGTCAATTCAGAACAGCTCATTATGTTTGATCAAAAAAGCTATGAGAAAAAAGATCCTATAGCGACTTATGCCCTGGGAATGTCTCCTGTTCTTAGATGGTCATTCAATGCACAGCAGGCAGAGAGATACAGAGCATGTCGTATTAAGTGGAGAGACTTCAAGAAAAAAGGCAAAGATACATCTACAGCTACAGTGGCTTTTAGAACTGCGCAGGAAGCTCAAAGCCAGAACGGTAAAGTGGATCTTTCATGGGAGCACAAGCCTCAAGAGGTCAAGAAAGGCAATACAGCGCTTAAAGCTGAATATATTGACTACACCTACACCGATGAGACAGTTGAACCATCAGGGCAGGTATATGTTTTAAAAAAGCGCTGCACATCTTTGGCAGAAGCGCAAAGGCTGGCCAAGGCTAAGCTAAGAGAGCTCAATCAGAGACAGACTACAGGCTCACTGACCTTGGTGGGCAATCCTCTTTTATACGCTGGGGCTGTGGTTGCTCTTAGTGGCTTTGGCTCCTTTGACGGCAACTTCATCATTGAGAAAGCAACCCACAGTGTGAGCAATTCAGGCTATGTGACAGATATAGAGGTTAGGAGAGTAAACAATGAGTATTAGTGCTCTATTAAGGAATGATGGCTATGAAGAATTAAAGCACCTCTTATCTATGGTGATAAGGGTGGGCGAGATTACATCTATTGACCCATTCAGACATACCGCCAGGGTGGTTTTTCCTGAAGACGACAATTGCACATCATACGATTTACCAATTCTGTGCCCTAATACTTTGAAAAACCATAATTACCACATGCCTGATATTGGTGAAGATGCGGTCTGTCTGTTTCGCCCTGATGGCATAGAAGATGGTTTTATTCTTGGCTCCTTCTATGCAGGTGATGTAAAGCCACCCGCCACCGACCCTGATATAAGGATGGTTAAATTTAATGATGATACAACTGTGACTTACAATAGAAAAACACATGAGCTTGATATTGTTATAGAGGGCACAAAGATCCATGCAGATAGGCAGACAGTTGATGTCACAACACCAAAGACAATAAATTTAAAATCAACGGACATCAACATACAGGCATCAAATACTGTAAACATCACTGGTGATAGCGTGGTAGTTGGTGGTACCTCTACGATTGTCCTTAGTGCGCCAAGTGTGACAGTAAATTAAAATCTGTAAAACCAAGGCTTTAATAAAAATTTGATTTATAGTGTCATCATTGTGATATATTCTGACGAAAGGATTTATGAATAGAGATGAAACTTATGAAAGCCTTGGAACTATCAAATTATATTATTAACTACGCCATTGAGCATCAAAAACATGTTAGCAATTTGATGTTACAAAAAATCTTATACTTTTGTCAGATAAGCTCATACAAAAATTCTGGGGATAGAATTATCACCGATCATGGCTTTGAGGCATGGATGTTTGGCCCCGTATGTAGAGAGGTGTACGTTGAATATTGCTTATATGGAAGTGAGCCAATTAAAGGTGAGCCAAAAATATCAGGTCTACTTGTGCCGATGTATATTCAAGATACAATAAACAAATGCTTAAACAAAGGACCATGGGCGCTTGTTCATTACAGCCACTCAAAAGATGGGGCATGGGCAAAAACATATATCCCAGGATTAAAAAATAAAATACCTGAAGAGTATATTAAACAAGAGGCCCAAAATGGAACAGAACAAATATGAATTACTAAAGACTTTGCTTGATGATTTATCAAAAACAACATCAAATAAAAAAGATCCTGAAGAGTATGCGGCTCAATTAAGACATATATATTCAAATAACTTTCGCCATTCATATTCCGATATAAGCCTTTTTTTACTAAGAAACCAAGACAACAATAATTTGGCCGAGTATGTTAGCTTTATTGCTGAAGGACTTAAGGCAATTAAAGATATAATATATGATAAATATAGTACTGAGACCAGTTTAAAAAATAGCGTCTCTAAATTACATGATCATATTCATCTTGAGTCGGTAAGATTAAATTATGTAACGTATAAGCTTTCAAATATTGATCAGGAAATAGCAGAAACTAACAATTTAATTAATGAGTTTAATTTAAAACTAAAAAAATCAAAAAAAGATATTAACAAATTGTCAACACAATATATAACTATATTGGGTATATTTGCGTCTATTGTAATCACAGTATTTGTTGGTTTTAATTTAGTAACATCTGTTTTCTCAAACATAGCAAATACTGACATACATAAAATCTCTTTTTTCTGTTGTTTGGTTGGTTTTATAATATTTAATACAGTAATAGCTCTGCTTTCTTTTTTGTCAAAAATAGCAAGTATAAAATTGCATACATACATAATTCTAATATTAGCTATAGCTGATATTGTTTTAATGTCTGGAGTTTGCTTTTTTTATAATTCATCATTGTAGAGGTGTTTATGCCAGCAATTACAAGACAAGGAGACACTTGCACAGGGCATGATGACTGCCCTCCTTCATCGCTTGTAGGGGGTGAAAGCAATGTACTGATAGATGGCAAGCCTGTAGGCGTTGTGGGCAGTACCTATGCACCTCATGGCTGTGACGTGCACGATCCTCATTCTGATGTAATCGCATCAGGTAGCTCTACAGTATTTGTAAATGGCAAGCCTGTAGGCCGTGTAGGTGATGCTGTCTCAATTGGTGGCTCTGTAGCATCAGGAAGTCCTACAGTGACGGTAGATTCTTTAGGCCCTGATGATATAGTCAATTTTGTAAAGAGTACCAATAACTACATAGACAATGTAAACAATTTGTCTGAGGTAGATGAGGTTATATTTTACACCCCACAAATAGCAAGACATGAGGCCTTAAAGGATACATTATTAGAAAAAGATCAAAAAGGCTGGCTTGAGCTTTCTAAGATGCTTGCTAAATGGTTGGCCAATAATAAATATACATTTAATGTTTCAGATATTAAAAATAAAAAAGCTCCAATTTTCATTCTGTCTATGGATTGGGAATGGTTTATGTTATATGAGGAATTTAAAATCGCTTATAAAAAGTTATTAGAGAATTTATTTGCTACAGATAAAAAACTATTAGCTTTTAAAGAAACCCTAAAAAAGATAGGAGTATGGGATTCTGGCGGTTACTATAACATGGTCTCAAAAGACTACTATAAAAGGGAGGACTACTATTACGATTTTATTGAAGTTGAGAAAGATACCTCAATTGATGGAATGGGAGCATGTTTAGCAAATCATACAATTCGCGTATTATCTGAAGGCTCTGTTGAAGTTGATAAACAGACAGGTCTTAGGCGTATAACAATAAACAAAACCTTTACATATGTAGATGATAGATTTCAATTTGAAGGTTATGATACTTTGTTAAGCTGGAGTAAAGCAGAATTAGATTTTTCACCGCTTCCATTAAATACAAGCTATAAAGTTCTCTTCAATAGTGATTTTAGAGAATTTAGAGACAGATATAACATTGGTCAAGATTTTTGGGTGCTTTCAAAAATACACTACTGTAAAGAAATTGAGCCAATAGTTATAGAGCTTTCATAAAAGAGTAGAAAAAGTGATTTTTAAAATAATTGGAAAATATTTTTACAGATTTATAAAAGCAGTAAGTCTTTCTTTTCTTTTAATTTTTCTATGCGATACATTTAAGTTTCTATATTCTTATGGGACATTATCCTTAGATCATGCGGTTGAAGCCGCTGTAAAATTTGTCATCCCATTTCTGTTGCTTAAGGATATTGATGTGGACAGAATCGGTAACGGTTGTTATTTTTTTATTCTCTTACTTTTATTAGAACTAGCATACATATCTATCTATATGCCATACATTATAACAGGAACCATAAAACACTTGATAATCCCTTTTATTATGCATTTTTCAGCGTGGATTGGTTTACACTTTTTTGTGCTGTTTTATAGTCCTTATTGGTCAATCATTTTATTTATATATTCAGTTATTCTATTAATAAGGATTCATAATAAACACTCTAATCACGTTAATAAATGATAATAGAAAGGCAATTGTAAATACTTGCCTACTATCAAGAAAATTATACAATCTTTTAAGATTAATAATCCCCTCTACGAGACAACTCTTAGAGGGTTTTTATTTTGTGAGGTTTAATATGAGCTTAGGCGTATTAGGCTACTTTGGCAACGGCCTTAAGGCTGTCTTATTTACATGCTCAAGTCTACAGGTGCTAACCTTTAAAGATGTGCAGGTCAATCGCTCTGCCAGGTATGCACAGCATGATGTAATTGGAGCTATGCCTATAAATGAATATGTAGGCAAATCCTTATCTACTGTGTCCTTTACTATTACACTATCGCAGGATCACAATGCAGTGCCTATGCTTTACTTTGACGTTTTAAAGAACATCTTAGAGAGTGGGCAGGCGCAGAAACTTATCCTTGGCCCTGATTATATGGGCGAGTTTGTTCTAGAAAGTTATGACGAAAACAGAAAGCATTTTACAGGTATTGGCATCTGCACCTTTGCAGAAGTAACTTTGCACTTGCGCGAGGTTGGTGGATTTAATCTTTTAAATGAAATCGTTAACAAGGTCAAAGAGGTGATTTCATGAAGCTGCTTGTATCAACTCTGACAGACATTGATTTAAATCCCTCATCGGAAGTAGCCGAGATTGTACAGAACGTGCAGACCATTATAAGCACGATAAAGGGCACAGTGCCACTTGATAGAGATTTTGGAATTGATGGCTCCTTTATTGATGATGCCTCACCGATGGCGCAGATGCAGTGCAGAGTTTCAATCATTGACGCTGTTAAGACATATGAGCCAAGGGCTAGAGTTAAAAGCATAGATTTCAAACAAGGGGCAGATGATGTCATGGACGGCAGACTGCTGCCAATTGTAACTATAGAGATAGAGGCAGAGAATGAGCGCTAGATTTAATTTACCTGATATAAACTTTTTAGAAGTGGACTCACAAAGGGTCACAGATGAGATAATTGCAGAGTATGAGCGAATCACAGACAGAGTGCTTGCACCTTCTGACCCTGTAAGGCTTTTTCTTTTGTCCTTAGCTGCCATTATCATTAAGCAGCGTAACGCCTTTGACCTTGGCGCCAAGCAGAATTTACTGTCATACGCATCAGGTGAGCGCCTTGACCACCTGGGCGCTTTTGTTAATACGACAAGAATAGAAGCCACAGGTGCGCAGACTACACTTAAATTCACGCTCAACCAAGCGCAGGACGGTGTTTATACAATTCCAAAGGGGACAAGAGTTACCAATGGTGTATTTACATTTGCCACTGACAGCATATATGAAATAATGCCACCTGAGACCACGGCCGAGATTTCAGCCACTGCCCTTGAGCTTGGCGAGATTGGCAATAACATACCTGTGGGCAAGATAAATCAGCTTGTAGATCCTCTGCCTTCAATTACCAAAGTTGAGAACATCACAGCCACATCTGGCGCAGGTGATAGGGAAGATGATGAGCGCTATGCAATGCGCATCAAGCTAGCCCCGGCATCGTTTTCAGTGGCAGGGCCAGCCAAGGCATATGAGTACCACACATTAAGCTATAGCACGGCTATCATAGATGCAAAAATATACGGACTTGAAGATCACCCCGGCAATGTCTACATTCATCCACTTTTGACCAATGGAGAGCTGCCGCAGACAGAATTTTTAGAAGCGCTTACAGCGTATTTAAATGCAGACACAATAAGACCTCTTACAGATAAGCTTATGGTCAGTGCTCCTACAGCTGTTAATTATCAAATTACAGCCACCTGGTACCTATCCAAAGACGATATAAACCGTATCAATCAAGTAAAAGAGCAGGTCACCAAAGCAGTAGAAGATTACAGACTATGGCAACAAAGTAAGATAGGTGCTGATATTAATCCTGATGTCTTGATTGAATATGTCAGAAAAGCAGGAGCAAAGCGCATTGTGATTACAGAGCCTGAATATAAAGTTGTGCTGCAGTCAGAAGTGGCTCAATGCCTTGCATCTGCTGTCAATCTCACATACGGAGGCATAGAAGATCAATGAAAAAAATAAATACACCTTCACTGATGCGCTCCATTCTGCCTTCATCTATTACAAAGGATAAGAAGGTAGTAGACAGCGCAGAGGCTTTGGACAGCCAGCTAAAAGAGATAAGCGCTCACACAGATGATGGCATGCTCTTATATAAGATTGACTATCTGCCCTCAGATGTTTTGGACCATTTGGCAATGCAGTGGGACGCTGAGGTCTGGCGTGACTCATGGCCACTACACATAAAAAGATCATCTCTTAAGGCGCTAATTAGTGAAAAGACACGCATGGGCACAGTAAGTGCCGTTAAAAATGCTATCAAGGGTTTAGGCAGCGCAGGCTACATTACAGAATGGTTTGCAAGAGAGCCACCAACAGCGCCCCATACTTTTAATATCAGCATTGATCAGAATGAAATTGAGGGCATTGCAGATGAAGAGCTTATATATGATATAAAAAGAAGCATCAATGCCACCAAGCCGGTAAGATCGCAATATACAATTTCTGTTATTCAAAAATTTCAGGATGATATCTTTGTAGGTGGCTCATCAAGGCCTTTGGTTTATGGACGCATATCACAGACCATTACAGAAAATGCAGATGTGGCATCTAATATATACGCAGCTGCTGCATCAAGACCTTTAACTTTTGCCCGTATCTCACAATATGTGGGTGTGCCTTATGGCTGTGCTACAGATAAAACAGTGACCATAAGTGCAAGCGCAAGAGCCCTAACATATACAAGACTTACACCAAAGGCCAAAGAGAGCGCAAAACTTGGTGTGTCCTTAACCTTAAGTGACGGTATAAGACCTCTTTCCTTCAACCGAATTTAATAGCTTTATACAAGTTATGGCTTTGATTTACATCAAGGCATGGGATTCTTTTGTCTAAAAATAGGAGTAGATCATGGCAGTACAGCCAATTAATATCACACTAACCACGGCAGGTCTTAATGAGATCATAAATGCCGAGAAAAATGGTACAGCGCCTGTACTCTTACAGACTGTGAAATTTTCAGATACCGATCAGACGGTAGATGTTAACACTTCTCAACTGACCAATGAGGTGGCAAGCGTTACCACTCTATCTGGCGCTAATGTTGGAGACGGCATTATACATATTCTTGCAAGAGATGAAAGCGCAGCTGTCTATTCTGTCAGAGCCTTTGGCATATATACCGATAATGGCACACTCTTTGGAGTGTATTCGCAGGCAGAGCCAATCATTCAAAAAGTAGGCGCATCTATAGCAGAGCTTGCAATTGATTTCCTTGTTCAAGGGTTTAAACCTACCTCTGTGACCTTTGGAGATGCCAATTTTTTAAATCCACCTGCAACAACAGAAACAGCAGGCGTGGCAGAGATTGCAACCTCTGATGAGGTCAAGCTTGGCAACAGTGGCAACACCATAGTAACACCGGCCACATTAAGCAGGCATTTAAAAGATGATTTAGGTCTTGATACAGCAACCATGCCACCAGGTGGGTATGGAGGAGCAATAACTGCATTACAAGACGAGCTTAAAAAGGGCAAGGTTGAATTTGTAGCATCAGCTCCAAGCGAGAAACAACCTAACACATTATATGTAGAACCATTTAACGGCGAGGTATTTTTATGAGTAATATTAAAATCAATGGCTTAGTAGCCGAGCAAATTTCTAAAGACTTGGCTACTAGGTTATTAAATAAATCATATCTTAGACAGGAAAGCGATTTAGCCTTATATATATCTAATCAAGGTGATGATAGTACAGCTGACGGCTCACAAGATAAGCCATTTAAAACTTTAAGTAAGTGCTTAAGATATATATTAAATTATGTATGCACAAATTATTTTATTAGAATTAATTTTTTAACCGACTACATAGAGACAGAAGATGTTATCAAAATAAGAGCGATTAATATGGGTGGGTTTCTTGAAATTAATTCCAATGGGCACAATGTAGTACTTAATCATATAAAGATTTACCAAAGCTTTGTGACTTTTAAAGGCATTAACTTTAAGCAGACATACGATGATAATTTGCTATATTGTGCTGACAGTTCCATGGTATATTTTACTGATACATTTACTGTTACTTTAAAAGATAACTGTGTGCATAGAGTTTTTTATCCTAACAGAAACTCACATATACAAATAATAGAAACTGCAAACATAACAATCAATGGAACTACAACAGGAAAAGGTGCCGAGTTGTTTAGAGCGCAAGTAGATTGTTCAATTTTACTGATGGCTAACAGCTTAACGATTGGCAACTCATTAACAAATATAGTGGGTATTAACTGCTATTATAATTCAATAGTAATATTTATTCCCCAGTCCTTTATCGCTCCACCTAGGCCTGACGCTCAAGCTTATTATGCTTCTTACAACTCCCATATAGGCTTTAACGGCAAAGGAAAACCACAAAATCTAGGTGGCCTTACTACTGTAGATCAATCATCATCAATATCATAGGAGATAACATGACAGACATTACAGACTTTGAAACTGAAAATGCATACACCCCTTACTACAAGTTAGATAACGGCAAGGTGTATGACAAGGACAGGCTTAAGTTTGTTGACAATTCAGATGCAGAATACAAGGCCTTTATTGATGCAGGCAATGAACCCTTATCAATTAACAATGGCTATACCGTGCAGGAATTAAAAGACAGCGTGCTTAAGTTTTATGGGTGGCCTATTGGCGACTGCTTGCTTACATTAGATGAGCTTAAGCAGAACAAATTACTTGAGCTTGAGACTAGGTCAGCTAAGTTTGAGGACAACTTAAATAAAAATATGTACTTTAAATCAAGCCTTGGTTTTAAATGTAACGGCGATAGACGCACTCGCTCTAACCTAGAGGATTTAATATCAACCTTTGCCCTCGCATCTCAAGGTCAAACGACAGTTGATTATCGTGACTATGATAACCACGTTCAAAAAGTAACACTTGAAAATCTTAAGACGCTGTTATCAGAACACATAGGGAATGGCCTTAACATCTATCAGCAGAAGTGGGCGTTACAAGATAAGATTAATAATGCTCAATCGGTTGATGAGTTAAATCAAATCAAGATTGAATGTGAGATGAAAGACTATACGGCTTAGTTACTAGGCACATAAAGAAAGGGCACCCACAAGAGGTGCCTTTTTTATTATATAAACATCTTCAAGTACAAAAGGAGTATAGCATTTAATGCTAAAGTTTTCAGCAAATTTAAAGGATAGCAATATGTTTTTTAATCAATTTAAGTGGTTTAAATACCTATATGCTTTATCAGTTCTTGGCTTAATTAATGGAGTTACATTCTTGATTATTTGTATAGGCCTAGCAATTAAATAAAACAAAAGGCACCTTAATTCAGTGCCTTTTCTATTAACATTCTCTTTAAAGGATATTATATTATAGATGAATATTTTTCTTGATGTCAATGAGTTGTTTTACGTGGTACTGTTTATGGATAACATGAATTTTATAGGGCAATTCTTATTATTTGGTATTGCTGTTTGTAGCTATGGAGTTGGGCTGTATTTTATCTTTAGGCTAATCAAAGATGTTATATATTTTGTACGAGGGTTTAATAAATGAATGATGAGCCAATTTCACAATTAGATAGACAAATACAAGAGCTTATAAACAATAAAGCCGATGCTAAGGATTTAAAAATTGCTCTGTTAGAACAATACAAACAAGGGCATAAAGACGGTAGAGACCAAGCATACAAAATTATAGGATTATTCTTTATGGGCATAATTGCTGTTGCAACTCTATTAAATTTTCTTTTCTAACTATCAAAATACTTCATCAATTTCACCTATCTTAAATTATAATTATAAGAGTAATTTACATGAGATTTATTTTGGATATCAAACAATTTAGGGATATTATTATGCTTTTTAATGGATTTTTTTGGACAAATATTTTAAGACTTTGCATCATGCTGGGGTTAATAGGTTTAGCTCTCATACCTTACGGAATTTTCTTTTATTTGGTTAATATTTAATTATATTATGGTATTTTATGAAAAACTTTTTTAGAAATTTAAAGCAGTTATTAATCTCTATAGACCAAGTGCTGATGTGTTTTATAGGCTTGCTAATCAGCGTCTTTAAGCATGATTATAAGTGCTATGCAGACATGACAATCAGCGCTAATGCGTGGCGTTTAAATCAAAAAGGGTATTGGTATGGCAAAGCATTAAGGATCTTTATTGACCTGCTGTTTAGTCCTTTTGGCAAAAATCACTGCCAGCAGGCATGGGAAAGTGAGGTTAATAAAGCACATCTGCCAACTGATTTTAAAGGGAAAAATTAGGTCGTGATCACTGTAAAATTGATGTAAAATCTAAATTAAATCAATGTAAAAAGTGCGTCTATGGTGATCATGTTTTTCCAACCTATTGAAAAATAAGGGTAATTTATGTGGATTTCTAATCCCTCTCTATCCGCCACCCTTAATTCAATAACTTTCTTATTATTTTTTTTTAAAACACACAGACACTTCTTTCAGTTATTTATTTAGTGTCCCTAAGATCGCACACCAAACATACCGAGAATCAATCTTAATTTCATGACCAGAAGCCGGTCGCCGGACGCGACCAGATCTTCTTTTTTTAACTATCGTTTAAAGCTAAAACCCTCTTCTTTGGCATATGCTGCACGTGTCAGCGTATCTAATGGCTCAATGCCAAATGAGCGTATTAACTCAGACTGCCTTTTTAATATTCCGCCAGAGAATATTATAGATCCATTTTCTTTATCAATAGTGGCCTCTATAGCCTCCAGAGAGCGCAGTGTGCCTCTAAATGAGTTATGACAAAGCTTTACAGGAGGCAGATTGTTTTTAATCTGCTCTTTATTAAAGGCTTTATTAGCCTCGATCATTTGTCTTTGAACCTCTGATGCAAGAGACAGTATGAATACTTTGGCATTTACTGTCTTATCGGTGGAGGCATTGAGTGTAGAGCCTCCAAGCTCGCCTTTAATGATACTATAGCCCACCTCTACATTATTTCTCTGCGCATATATTTCATTTGCCTCAATAACATTATCCACACAGTCAGAAACCAGAACTCTGGTGGCTATTTGTCTGCATAGCCTTGATATGACATAGTATCTTGGGTAATAGTGTTGTTGAGGCTGCTCCTTTTTGTCAAAAGAGGAGTCAGTGTCTGCAACCTCATCACTATATTGAAATAAATCAACGAGCTTGTCTTTTAAAAGATTGGTATGAGCAGCAGTAAGCTCAGATGGCTCTTTACCTGCAATAACCTCCTGCCAGTTGCTGGCTATATCATAGGCATCATTGAGCTCTTTTACTAAAACACGATATTTATTCATGCTCTCTTCATATATCTCGCGGGAGAAAATAAAGTGTACATACAGAGTTTTCTCCTTTTGCCTTACAGGCTTGTAAGACTCATTATTTTCTCTTGCCATTTTACTTAGAATCTTCTGTGTATAAGACCATGGGAGCTGTATAGTCTTTCCTGCAAGCAGTTTAGGCGCAGTGTCTGTAATATCTGCGCTACTGCTAAAAACCAGACCCCTGTCTCTTAGCAGATCGCGTGATATGGCATCTACCTGCTCTTTGATAAGTTTGCTCTTGGCTATATTACAGTTGCACACAAAGGATATATTATGCTCAAGCATGGCCGAGATATTGTTGATAGACCAGAATCCCCTGTCACAGACTAAAGATATATTGTCGCCGGCGCCTCTGTCCACAAGCTGCCTGCATACTGACTCCACAGTCAGCACATCTGTAATATTGCCTGCATATGTAACAGTGGAAAACAGCTCATGTGTGCTCTGGTCAACCAGTGTTATAAAATTAATAACCTTGTTGTCTGTACCGCTTTTAGATTTGCCGTACTGTGCCTTAGTCAGGCAGTTGCCGGCATTGTCTACGTTAGTACCATCAAGAGCCAGAAACTGCATGTGCTTATTGCCATTTTTCTTTTTATGATACTGAGTTTTAAATTTGGCAAACTCATTTATAACGCCGTTTTCATCTATGTATTTATACAGTCTCTGTATATGATCTTTATAAGAGTTTATATCTAAATCAAGAGCGTGCTCTCTGACAAAAGCCTCAATCTCATAAGATATAGATTTAATACCCTTGGACAGACAGGTCATTATCATGTATACCAGCAGGATGTATTTGTCATCAGGCATAATCTTTTTAAGGATATTAAATGATGGCATCTTATCCATAAAGGATTTGAGCAGATAATAATCGCCAAACTTACGAGCAGTGCCGCAGGTCTTGGGGGTAGCAGAGCCAGAATTTCTAGCAACAGAGGCCTTGGTGCGTATGCCAGGTTTAGATGGATTTGCTTTAATATCATCCAAAATATCCTGAGAGTCGGCTAGTTTTTGTTTTATTTCCTTGATTTCAGCTTCTGAGCGTCTTTCGTACTCAAACTTTCCCTGCCCCACACGTATAACCTTCCATGGAATAAACTCAGGATTTTCAGAGAGAAAGTTAATATTAAAAACACACTCACCAATACCATCTTTGCTTTTGATAGATCCAATCTGAGTTGGTGCCACACGGGTTGAATAGCCTTTTTCAGCATTCCATACAGATTTCCCCTGCAAGAGAGCATAGGCATAGGTTCTCTTGCTGGCAACAACGTTCTTGAAAACTGGGTGATTTTGATTCTTATCTTTACTGGCCATGATGTCCTCCTATTGGGTAAATCGTACCATAAAACAAGAAAAAAGTCAAGGCATTTAGAAAAATAATTCAAAAAAAATTTGATTGATAACAAGGAATTTTTGGTAGGATAAAGAAAAATAAAAAAAACTAGGTATTTTTAACCTGCGATCTCAGGGCATGTCTTATCCAGGCAAATGTACGTTATTTAAATTTAATACGTAATCTGTTAATTTGGTCTATTATTGAGTTAAAATTAAGAAAACTCAAGACCATATATACGCACTTGATAAAGTGTGATTGCACATTGATATCAGTAAAACAACGCCTACAGAATTATCATTTTGATATTTAAAGGTTTGTAGTATGAATAGAATACTAGTTACAGAAGATAAAAATTATAAAGAGGAGAATGTGGAATTATTCTGTTCAGGATCAGTACAGATAGTAAGAAGTAATTCCCTAAGTGAGATAGTTAAAGAAATATTTCGTAGTAATACAAAAATTTTAGTAACTAAAACGTTTAAACACAAGTATAGATTTGTTTCGTTATTAATCCTGCTCTTAGGAAAAAAATATACGTGGGCAGACGATATAAGGATGCTTATAAATGAGCAAGAAAACTATGATGTTATATATATACCACATAATAGACTATTAAATAGCATTATTGGATATCATCTGCAAACACTAACAGATATTAAGTCTAGAATTTATACTATACCTCTGGAAAGGAATAAATTTTATCAGAAATTAATTTCTAATATTTATGAAATATTGTTCAAATTTAAGTTAAAAAATGCTCATTCATACGCTCCATTAATTATATGCGGTAATTGTGCAGACTTAAATTTTCTCAAAATGTTGAGAGCATCATACCCTAGGTCTGTCATTATAAATAGATTTTATGATGATCTGTCAGAAGATGTTTTAATAAATATTGGTAAATTAGATACTTTTAATAAATCGTTAAAAAAAATTAATGTAAGCATAGAGACATATAATAAAGATTTGGCAAAAAGTAATAATTTAAAATATCAACCAAATTATGTGTCATTTAATAATAGTTCTAAACTAGATAACTCAAATACAGTAGTTTTTATTGGTTCATCTCAAAATAGATTTGACCAACTATATGGTATTGCAAAAATTCTTTATAAACATGGATATAGAATAGAGTTCTTGTTTAGTAATCAAGTAGATAAAAATCAGTTAGAAAAGATAGATAGATTTAATACAATGGCCGGTTATCAAGCCTTTAAGTGTTCTCAGTTTTTAACTTATTCTGACTATTACGATAAAATATTAAAATCAGCTATTATTATCGATTTATATAGGATTTATCCAACAGAGGGATACTCATATAGAATTGGAGAGGCTCTTTCGATGAATAAAAGTCTAATTACAAATAGGGTAAATATCGTAGATGAGTCTTTTTACAGTATAGATAAGATCTGTGTATTTAGCGATGATATATCTGTTGTAGATGAATTCTTAGATAAGAAGCATAATAGTAGGTTATTATACAAAGATACAGATGAGTTTAATATAGATGTTTACATTAAGAATAAGCTTATAGATTCAAATAAATCTTGATCAGTATATATCTATACATAATCTGATACATGCATCAGCTGTAATTTTTATACGTATTTTTATATGTTATAGCATAATATTTCATGTTAATAGAATGAACTAAAAACAACAAGATCGCAATTAAATGCTATCTGAGCACTGCAAATATTACAGATGACGTTATCATCAGAGACTCACTGGTACTTCATTTAGATAACGGTGGTCCTATGAAAGGGTAGAATATGATGGCCATGGCCTATACCTTAGGTCCGACTACATCCTATAGCAAACCGCGTAACATCAATTATAACGCACACATGGAGTCCACCTTCGCCACTTTAAAGCATTCTCATAGTGTGCCTATTCCTGCCTTATTTAAAAGCGTGTCTGAGGCTAAAAGGTAGGTAAACAAATTCTACAGTATGGCGAAATTACGACCTAAATCTCAGTATAGTTGTTTCATAACTAATCCGCTACTTTTTTAGCTTTTTAGCACAGGATCTTGCTTTAGGCTTATGTACAAAAGAGTCTTTGATGCCCAGCTCTCTTGCCTTGTCTGCATCAATAAATCTACACAGTACTGACTGTACAATCTTGGATTTAACCGACATATCAGCAAACCTGCCATCTCCTGTTAATTCAACAGGCTCATTTTCAAGTATTGTCACAAGGCGGTTAAAGCTTGATCTGCTCATATTCAGAATGTCACCAGTCTTTTGTAAAATATGTCTTCTGATAATGGCGCTGATAAAGAGA
Organism: Anaerobiospirillum thomasii; assembly: GCF_900445255.1. Lineage (NCBI taxonomy): Bacteria > Pseudomonadati > Pseudomonadota > Gammaproteobacteria > Aeromonadales > Succinivibrionaceae > Anaerobiospirillum > Anaerobiospirillum thomasii. The sequence continues at coordinate 1,284,209 of NZ_UAPU01000005.1, read as the reverse complement.
ATAAAGAATTTGCCGTGCATGGCATCATTGCTCCATACGCGCAGAGGCAGGAGATGCAGATCTGTTTTAAGACAGTTGAATATTTCCTCATCTATCTCTCGGTTTCTAAATAGCCTTAGTGCATCATGGGAGTTATAGTTGCACTGGGCACTTGAAAACAGAGCAAAGCTTCCATATTTTCTTTTCTTTTCACGGTATTTTTCATTATCAACCCTGAATGTAATGTTCTTGCCTTTGCCTTCTTTGATGATGCAGTCACGAGCGTCTTTTAAATACCCATCCTCAGGTAACTGATTGGTTTGACGAGCTATTTGAAGGCAGTGGGCTATATGATGATTCAGCTCCATAGATTTATCGTGGTTGATCTCTTCGTTGACATACAGGTGCAGGTTTAATTTTATGCCATAGTATTCAAATGGTACTGTTTTAGAGCGGCAACCATGCTCAGATATTGTCCCATCAAGCTTTTGGAGCAGAACTAGATCTTCAAAGTCAGTATTGTATCCAAGTGTAAAGGCATCAAGAAGCTCCATGGCACCCTTAAATGTGCCAGGGACACCCATTATAAAATTTATGCCCTTGTGTGTAAGCTCCTCAATATTTGCCTTAGATGCAAAACCTCTGTCAAATATCAATGACAGATTGCCAGGCAGGTGTCTCTCTATAGCACTGTCAATAACGTGCTGCAGGTTTTTCTTATCAGTTATAGAACCATAGTAAGATGAGTAATACAGAGGCATTCCTGTTTTACAGTTACACATCAGAGCATAGTTAACCTGTGGCAGCTCAGGACCTCCGTGTGCATAACCTCTTTGAGCATTTGTTATGTTTTTTGCCTGCGTAGGTAAGGCTGTAACATCATAGGCAATGGCATCATCACCGCCTGCTGCTGGCAGCCACTTATCAAAAAAGGCTTTGATATTCTCACTCTTTAGGCCATTTGCTATAAGCTCTCTGGCATTTTTAGCATTAAGACCACGGGCGCTTTTATAGACATTGTGCTTCATGGCATGAAAGTCAAGACACTCAAGAGAGGTGTGCCCTGAGGCATAGTGTGTTGCCATAAAGATAATCTGCTCAGCTAACTGTTGTCCAAAGCACTGTGTAAGGATAGATGTAGCCTGACAGTCAATTAAAGCGCAGGCGGCAAGCAGAGCAAAGCCTGGGAAAATGGCGGCTCCCTCAGCATATACGGTGTCGCATTTACGACCTGGTTTAGATATTTGTGCAAAATTTACAGCAGGCTTTTCAAGACCATGAAGCTCATAGTATGCCTCGTTTGGGTACATGACATTGCATTCAGGCTCAGCTCTGACCAGACGGCCGATGATTTTACTTCTTCTATTGGTGTTACGGCTGCCATCACTGGTTTTCCAGCTGTCTATTAGTTCACTGACATAAATAAAATGGTTTCTTTTTACTCTGGTGATGCCAGTGGAGGGCACAGAAACAGTGTGATCTAGAAATAACATGCTGAGTTCCTTGTACCTCCAATATAATAATTAATCTATAATTTATATAACTTAATGAGATAAAATTCAATATAAATAATAAAAATATCAAATTAAAAAAATTTAAGGATAGACATAAGGAGTTATAGGTTGTTTTAGAACAGATGTAAATAATTATGTAACAACAGTACTGAGATTTAGGTTATAAGTAATCGCGCTACAAAGATTCATATTTAAAAAGGACTACCTATAAGAATGACGGCAGATATGCAGAGGGATTTATTGTCGTATACAAAATTAAAATCTTTTAAAAACCCGGAAAATTCATCTAACAAATGGAGGATTTGATAGAGATATTTTGCACATCTTTCATCTGTCTGAAAATGATAGGAAGGGTATATGGCAATTAGCTTTGAATTCAAGCTATTTTTTAAATAGAATTTCAGTAAGGCTATAATGCAGAATATCAGTGCATAGTTTCAATAATCTAAAAAAGAAATGCCAGTTAAGTCTTTTTCTGAAACTATTGGTTGTTTGCCTTGCAGTGGCCATTTAATATTGAGATCCTTATCATCATACTTTATGCAATGTTCTGACTTAGGGTCATAGTAATTAGTGCATTGATATATAAAATGTGCACACTCCCCAGTTACATAAAAACCATGGCCAAATCCTTCTGGTATCCACAGTTGCTTGCCATTTTCAGCAGATAGAGTTATGCCAAACCAATGTCCATAGGTCTTAGAGTTTTTGCGCAGATCTACTGCTACATCAAAAACCTCACCTCTTACAACACGTACTAGCTTACCCTGAGGATTTGGATTCTGAAAGTGAATGCCTCTTAAAATGCCATGGCCCGAAAAGGACTCATTATATTGTACAAAATTATGCTTTCCCGCAGCCATCTCAAACTCATTCTGCCTAAAGACCTCAGAGAACCAGCCTCTGTCATCACCAAATTTTTTATTTTCAATAATTAAAACATCTAAAAGAGGTGAATTTGTAATAATCATATAAAAAACCTACTTCAATTATTCAGGAAGATAGCCTTTAGATAAATGACTCTGAAAACTTATAAGCTCAGATTTATCATATACTGCACTAGATTCTAAAAAATTTGCAAAATCTTCAGGGGTGTCTTCGTCAATGTTAGCCAGATCAGGAATATATTTAAGATTAAATATCTGACAGTCATCTTTACTATATGAGTCTATTTCGTAACAGCCTCTCGTATTACTTAGTAACTCGGCTTTTGACTTAAAAAAGCATGACATGATATCAACATATTTTCCATATATTGTGGCCTTTGGATAAAGGTATTTAATCAGATCAACTGTAGCCTGCGATTCTATATTACATAAAATAAAAGATATTTTGTTTTTCCTGTTAAAGCTGCTGTTGTGCAGGAGTTTAAAAAATACAGAGAAGAGTCTTTTCTTAAAAACTTTTCTTGCATATCTATCTATATTAAAAGTAATGAAAAGGTCTTTTTCATTACATCTGTCATAGTGGTAGGCAATGATATCTCTTGTCGGCGTAGATCTTGTAATAAATATACGCTCTTTATTTTTGCAGGCTAAAACCAGAAGCAAAGCTGAAAAAAAGAGGCTTGTTTTTAATCTTATTGTTTTTGCCATGAGCTTTATCCCACATTGGCTAAATCAAGAAGATATTTACCATAATTGTTCTTTGAAAGTGGTTTGGCAAGCTTTATAAGTTTGTCTCTATTTATAAATCCAGATTTATATGCAACCTCTTCAGGGCATCCAATCTTTAGGCCCTGACGACTTTCAATGATACGTACAAAATCAGATGCATCAAGAAGCGACTCTGGGGTTCCGGTATCAAGCCATGCTGTACCACGACTTAGAATCTCTACATTTAAAACTCCTTTTTTAAGATAGATCATATTAAGATCTGTAATCTCAAGCTCGCCTCTTGCAGAAGGCTTAAGCGTTTTGGCATAGGCGGGTGCATTTTCATCAAAGAAATATAGACCGGTTACAGCATACTGAGATTTAGGATCTTTAGGTTTTTCTTCAATTGACAGAGCTTTACCATCTGCATCAAACTCTACGACCCCATATCTTTCAGGATCCTGAACTCTGTAGGCAAAAACAGTTGCACCTGCTTTTGTAAAATCTATTGCCTGCATCCTTTTGTGCAGGTTTGATGAAAAGAAAAGATTGTCTCCAAGAATCATGGCGCTAGGCGAACCATCTAAAAAATTCTCAGCAATAATTAAAGCCTGAGCAAGACCATCTGGACTTTCTTGCACTGCATATTCAAAATGAACTCCCCATTGAGAGCCATCTCCTAAAAGGCTTTGATACAGAGGCAGCTCCTTTGGCCCAGATATAATAAGAATATCTACAATTCCACCAGACATAAGAGTGGTAATAGGGTAGTAAATCATAGGTTTGTCATATACTGGCAAAAGCTGCTTATTAACAGATAGTGTCATAGGGTAGAGGCGTGAGCCTGTACCTCCTGCTAAAATTATGCCCTTAGTTTTTTTCATAGACATCCCCTAAAATGGTTTACATCCAATTAGTTTAACATATTTAACACATTAAGACTTTGTACATAGATCAAAGACCATGCAGATATTGAGTATATTCGCTGACAAAGAGCAAGAATTGCTAATGCTGGCAAATAAAATAATCTTAAAAAATTCTTTAAAAATCAAGGCATATTTAATATGATTTAAAAAAATCTTAAAAATTATTTAAGAAATATATTGAAATAGTTCAAATTAGTAGTATAATGTCGCATCTGTAATGTGATGTAACTAACATTACGATGCACCCGTAGCTCAGCTGGATAGAGTAACCGGCTACGAACCGGTCGGTCAGGAGTTCGAATCTCTTCGGGTGCGCCACTTAAGTTACAGTCTACGCACCCGTAGCTCAGCTGGATAGAGTAACCGGCTACGAACCGGTCGGTCAGGAGTTCGAATCTCTTCGGGTGCGCCACTGAGTCTTAATCAGCACTCGAATCCATCTGCTTCTTTATACAATATAATACACAGACTGATATTATGTTAGTGTGTGGTTGTTTTTAGGTTTTGTACAAATGGCAGAATATAAAACAAAGAATTATTCATCAGGCGAGCTGCAAAAAGACCCACCCAAAGATCTTGAAGCTGAGCGCAATCTTCTTGGATCACTGCTTCTTGATGGTACTTTGCTCACACGTATAGGCAGTGAAATAGGACCTCTTGCAGTTGATGATTTTGCCTCTGAAAAAAACAGACTTATATATAATGCCATTTTAAAAAGAGCCACTTCATCTGATGATTTTAATCCAACCGTAATGTGTGCTCTTTTAGAAAATGAGGGTCTGCTCGATAAAGTAGGTGGCAGAGCCTATGTTTCCTCATTATGCTCTATTACAGGTCCAAGCTCAGCTGCTGTTGAATATGCCACCATTATAAGAAACAATGCCAAGCGCAGACGCCTTATTGATGTGGCAGAACATATTGCCAAAATAGGCTATATGCCAGAGGGACGTGGCATAGATGAGATCTTTGATGAGGCACAGGGTCTTATCTTTAAATTATCAGAGGAAAATGCCCACACTGACTCAGGTCCGCAGGAAGTCGTACCTATTGCCATATCTCTTTTAGAAAAAATACAAAAGGATATGACTCTTGGTGTCAAGATGACAGGCATATCCACAGGCTTTAGAGAGCTTGACGAGCTTACATCAGGGCTTCAGCCTGGAAGCCTTAATATTGTAGCTGCCCGTCCTGGTATTGGTAAAACCTCATTTTCTATGAATATTATAGAAAATATTGCCATGAATCCTGAAAATACCAAGCCTGCCTTAGTATTTTCACTTGAAATGCCGGCCCATCAGATTGTATTGCGTATGCTCTCAACCTTTGGACGCGTCAGCATGAAAGATCTGCAGGAGGGCAAGGTTCTATCTAATCAGTGGCGTGATATTATCTCCAAAGTCTCCATGCTGACCTATGGCGAGGGTGATGACAAGAAAAACAAGTTATTTATAGATGACTCTGGTGATATCACCCCTCTTGAGGTGCGCTCACGTGCCCGAAAACTTGCTCTTGAGCATGGCGGCCTGTCATGCATCATGATTGACTATATTCAGCTGATGAAAGGTCAGACCCGCTCTGAAAACCGTGCTCTTGAGGTGGGCGAGATTTCACGATCATTAAAAATGCTGGCCAAAGATCTTGATGTACCTGTAATTGCTCTGTCACAGTTAAACCGTGAGGTTGAAGGCCGTAAGGATCACAGACCTATGAACTCTGATTTAAGAGAGTCTGGTTCTTTGGAGCAGGATGCTGATATGATTATGTTCCTGCATCGTGAGTCTGTGTATAAGAGTGATGAAGAGGCCGATGAAAGCAAGGCCATACTTATTGTAAGTAAAAACAGAAATGGTGCTCTTAAGGATATAGAGCTGCAGTTTCAGGGAGCCTATACCGCCTTTTACGATAAAGATAATATAATAGCCTCTATGGAAGAGCCTCCTCTTTCAGAAAACTACTATCAATAAGGATCCTACATGAATGCTGTCAGTGCCATTATCAATACTTCAGCTTTAGTACATAATATAGAGCACATTAAAAAGCTGGTACCAAAGTCAAAAATTATAGCCGTGGTTAAGGCTAATGCCTATGGACACGGTCTGTTTCTTGTGGCAAATACACTTGTAGATCATGTTGATGCCTTTGCTGTAGCCCGCATAGATGAGGCTATATCTATGCGCAACAAGGGAGTACAAAAGCCAATTATTCTGCTTGAGGGCTTTTTTGCAGATGAGGATGTAGAGCTTATATCCAATTACAACCTGACAACAGCTGTGCATGACAAGGAGCAGGTTGAGGCTATAGAAAATGCCAGAATTGATAAACCTATAAGCTGCTTTTTTAAGATCAATATAGGCATGCATCGTCTTGGCGCCAACAAAGATGAAATTGAAGAGTTAAAGCAAAGACTCAATGCCTGTAAAAATGTAGTCAAACCTTTAGGTCTTATCTCTCATCTGTCTGTTGCCGATACTGCAGGCCTTGAGGATTACAATAATGAGCAGATAGAGTACTTTCACAAGATTGCTGCCTCCTTTGATGGCGATCTGTGTCTTGCCAATTCAGCAGGTATTCTCTCCTGGCCCAAGTCTCATACCGACTGGGTACGTCCTGGCATTATTTTATACGGTATATCTCCTTTTGCCGACAAGTGTGGCTATGATCATAATCTTGAGCCTGTCATGACACTAAAAAGTCGTCTTATTGCAGTGCGCCGTGTCAAACAGGGGGATAGAGTAGGCTATGGCGCCGCCTGGAGAGCCGAGCGCGATACTGTCCTAGGTATTGTAGCTACAGGTTATGGCGATGGCTATCCACGCAATGCCCCAAATGGCACACCTGTATTAATCAATGGCAGAGAGGTGCCTACTGCAGGTCATGTCTGTATGGATATGCTCTTTGTGGATTTGGGACCTGACTCAAAGGATAAGGTTGGTGATGAGGCCATACTCTGGGGCGACGGTCTGCCCGTTGAGAAGGTGGCATCAAGATGTGGCACCATACCATATGAGCTGGTCTGCCATATCATGCCACGCGTCAATGTAGAGTGTATCTGACAGTAAAAAGCTGCAGTAAGTAAAACTGCAGCTCTCCTTTAGTCAACATAAAAGCAAAAAACAGTAGCTCTTTAAATCAAAGACTGCCCTTTGTGCTCTGTAGCCTAGTCCTTGACAAAACGCATGGATAAATCAAGGGCTCTTACATGCTTGGTCAGGGCACCTACAGAGATAAAATCAACACCGGTCTGAGCAAAACGGGCAATAGTATCAATAGTTACATTGCCAGAGATTTCAAGCTGGGCTTTTTTATCGGTGATGGCTACAGCCTCTGTCATCATGTCAAAGTCAAAGTTATCAAGCATAATAATATCGGCTTTAGCCTCAAGTGCCTGCTTTAACTCATCTATAGACTCAACTTCAACCTCAACCTTCTTGCCAGGATTGAGCTCATGAGCCTTAGCAATAGCCTTGTCAATACCGCCGCAGGCCATGATATGGTTTTCTTTTATAAGATACATATCAAAAAGACCAATACGGTGATTGTGGCCGCCGCCACATTTTACGGCATATTTAAGAGCAGTGCGCAGACCAGGTACAGTCTTTCTTGTATCTAACAGACGGCATGAGGTGCCGGCAATGGCTTTGACATAGCCGTTGACAGTAGTGGCAACGCCTGAGAGTGTCTGTACAAAATTAAGTGTGGTTCTCTCGGCTGTAAGCATGGTTCTGGCATCACCTTTGACATGGAATAATTCCTGTGATGGCTTTATCTCATCCCCATCCTCAACAAACCAGGTAATCTCTACCTTGCCGCCTAACTGAGCATAGACCTCATTAACCCAGGCCTTGCCGCAGAAAATACCAGACTCTCTGGTAATAACTGTAGCTTCATTGACAGTACCTTCAGGGATGAGCTGTGCTGTTACATCAAGAGAGGCGTCAACGCTGCCGCCAAGATCTTCTGCAAGAGCACATTGCACATTTAGTTTTATATCTTCTGTAAGCATAATATTTCCTATGTAATAAATTAGTGCTTGATATCTATTTTACCACTGATTTTGCTCAAACACATAAAAGCATATTTTTTGCTTATAACATAAATGCTATAATCTGCTGATTAAATTTGCGCGTAAATATTAAAGGTTTAAAGTGACAGATTCTATTTCATTACAAAACCTTCTTGAAAGCTTAATCTCAAGAACGGATGAGCTTAGGGGGTATCTTTGACTTTGAGGCCAAAAAGGAGCGCCTTGAAGAAGTCAATGGGCTTTTAGAAGATCCAAATCTCTGGGACAATCAGGAACAGGCTCAGGCTCTGGGCAGAGAAAAACAGTCTTTGCAATCCATTATTGACAGATTTAATGCCTTATATCAGGGCTTTGATGATGTAAGCACACTCTATGAGCTAGCCTGCGAGGAGCAGGATGAAAAGGCCATAGCCGATGCACAGCAGGAGGCCCAGGCACTTGAGCAGACTGTCAATGCTCTTGAGATGGAGCGTATGTTCTCAGGTGAGCATGATAATTCAGACTGCTATCTTGATATTCAGTCAGGATCAGGTGGTACAGAGGCTCAGGACTGGGCTGAAATGGTGATGCGCATGTATCTTAAATTTGCCGATCGCCATGGCTTTGTAAGCACTGTCATATCTGTAACCGATGGAGATGTGGCAGGCATTAAAGGCTGTACCTTAAAGTTTTCAGGGGCCAATGCCTATGGCTGGTTCAGAACTGAAACAGGTGTACACCGCCTGGTTAGAAAATCTCCTTTTGATTCCAACAACAAAAGACATACATCTTTTTGTTCGGCCTTTGCCTATCCTGAGATAGACAATGAGATCAAGATTGAAATCAATCCTGCTGATATTGAGACTGATGTGTTCAGAGCATCAGGTGCAGGCGGTCAGCACGTTAACAAAACCGAATCTGCTGTACGTCTGACCCATAAACCTACAGGTATTGTGGTCAGCTGTCAGAATGAAAGATCTCAGTTTCAAAACAGAGATCAGGCTATGAAGCAGTTAAGAGCCAAGCTCTATGAGCTTGAACTTAGAAAGCAGATGGCAGAGAAACAGGCTCTTGAGGATAGCAAATCAGATATAGGATGGGGCAGTCAGATCCGTTCTTATGTGCTTGATGATGCAAGAATCAAGGATCTGCGTACAGGCGTTGAATGCCGCGATACTCAAAGAGTATTGAACGGCGATTTGGATCAGTTTATTGAAGCAAGCTTAAAGTCAGGACTTTAAGCTTATTTGGTACAGGAAGTTAAAATGAGCGAACACAACATATCTACTACTGAAAGTTTAAACAATGAGATGCAGGAGCGCCGCAACAAGCTTGAGCATCTGCGTACCCTAGGTCAGGCATATCCAAATGATTTTCATCGTGATGCCGTATCATCAGATATTTTTGAAAAATGCTCTGAGATAGACGGTGAAAGTCTTGAGGCTCAGAAAATAACCTTTACCATTGCAGGTCGTATCATGACCCGCAGAATCATGGGTAAGGCCGCTTTTGCCACATTGCAGGATATGGGCGGCAAGATTCAGATTTATGTAACCCGCGATGCCCTGCCAGAGGGTCAGTATCAGGAGCTCTTTAAAAAGCTTGACCTTGGCGATATCATTGGTGTTACAGGCTATGCCTTTAGAACCAAGACCGGTGAGCTGACACTGCATGTCACCTCTTTACGTCTTTTAGTAAAGGCTCTGCGCCCACTGCCAGAGAAGTACAAGGGTCTTACCGATCAGGAAGCCCGCTGCCGTCAGAGATATCTTGATCTGATTGCCAATGAGGATTCACGCAGAACCTTCCAGATCAGAACCAAGATTATTTCATTTATCCGCCGTTACATGGACTCACATCAGTTTATGGAAGTTGAAACTCCAATGATGCACGTGATTCCAGGCGGTGCCAATGCCAGACCTTTTGTAACACACCACAATGCTCTTGATATTGATATGTATTTAAGAATTGCTCCTGAGCTGTTCTTAAAGAGACTTGTTGTAGGCGGTTTTGAAAAGGTCTATGAGATCAACAGAAACTTCCGTAACGAGGGTATTGATGTTCGTCATAATCCTGAATTCACCATGATTGAGTTCTATATGGCCTATCATGACTACAGAGATCTGATTGATTTTACAGAAGATCTGTTCCGCAAGATGGCCCTTGATGTGTTAGGTACCACACAGGTGCACTATGCCAAGGAAGGACAGGAGGGTCTGTCTCTTGACTTTGCCAAGCCTTTTGACCGTCTGACCATGAAAGAATCAATTGTAAAATACGGCAAGGATATCACCATGGAGCAGCTTGATGATGCTGCTATGTGTGAAGAGCTGTGCAAGAAACATCATATTGAAATTCAAAAGGGCTGGGAGCATGGTCACTTCATTACTGCTCTGTTTGAAGAGCTTGTTGAGGAGAAACTGCAGCAGCCAACATTTATTACAGAGTATCCTGCTGTAATTTCACCACTTGCACGCCGCAGTGATGACAACCCAGAGTTTACAGACAGATTTGAGTTCTTCATCGGCGGCCGTGAGATGGGTAATGGCTTTAGTGAGTTAAATGATCCAGATGATCAGGCAGGCCGTTTCCGTCAGCAGGCAGAGGCCAAGCAGAATGGTGACGATGAGGCTATGTACTATGATGAGGACTATATTGTATCTTTAGAGCATGGTCTGCCACCTACAGCAGGTGAGGGCATTGGTATTGACCGTGTGGTTATGCTTTTTGCCAACTGCCATACCATACGTGATGTTATTCTCTTCCCAACATTACGTCCTAATAATTAAAAAACTGCAAAGGTCCACAGCTGTGGACCTTTAGCTGTATCAGAGGTTAGCTTATGGTTAAGACCTTTGTAATATCTCTTGAGAGATCGCCAGAGCGCCGCGATAAAATTTTTGCCCATCTTAAAGAGCGCGGTCTTGAAAATGTACAATGGTTTAAAGCAATAGACGGTAAAAAGGACGATTTGAGTCAGTACTCAATAGACAGAACACGCTTTCAGCGTTTCTGGCACAACCGCTTTGTCTGCTGCTCTGCTAATGTATATTTATCTGACACCGAGTATGCCTGCGCTCTGTCCCATCTTAGCGTGTATCAGAAAATTGTTGATGAAAATCTGCCTATGGCTGTCATTTTAGAAGATGACATTACGCTCAAGGCTGAGTGTGTCGAGTTTTATAAGAACATAGACAGCGTTGTAGATGAGATAGGCTGTGATGTACTGTATTTATGGTATGGTGACAGATTAAAATCAAAATCCGATCCTGTAGATACTAAATACGGCGTACAGGTTAAAAAAATCGGCATGGGCAAATATGACTGGTTTTATAACCGAAGACGCAATGTCAATGGAACTGTAGCCTATGTTATTACCAACAGGGCAGCTAAATATCTTTTAGATACATCATTTCCTGTAAGAGCACAGGCTGATGTGATTTTAGGTTTGCTTGCCTATAATAAATTAAATTCATATAAGTGTATACCTAAGATTTTCGATCTGACAGATGATGAGACTACCATCCTTCACTCAGGAGATATGGCAGAAAATGTAAAACCTTGGTACTCACGGGCCTTTAAGAAAATAAAGAGTTTGTACCATAAAGATCAGATCAGCGAATAAATTTAAAAAATTATTAACTAATGTCTGACTTTAAAATATATTAGTAACAGAACTTAAAGTTTGGACAAGGAGCAGATATGCATAAGTTTCACGGTTCACTGGTGGCCCTTATTACTCCATTTAAAGATGGCAGACTTGATGAACAGGCACTTGAGAAGATGGTTGAGTGGCATATTAAAAACGGCACTCATGCTATAGTACCAACAGGCACCACAGGTGAGAGTCCTACCTTATCAAATGAAGAGCATGTACGTGTGGTAGAGATTGTAGCCTCTGTGGCCAAAGGCCGCATTCCTGTAATGGCAGGAGCAGGCTCGAACAATCCTGTTGAGGCTGTACATTATTCACAGGAGGCACAAAAGGCCGGTGCCGACGGTCTTTTGCATGTAGCAGGCTATTACAACAGACCAAATCAGGATGGTCTTTATGCCCACTTTAAGATGGTGCATGACAATACCGATCTGCCTATATTTGTCTACAATATTCCAGGCCGTGCCATTGTTAATGTTCTTCCAGAGACTCTTGCCAGGCTTGCCAAACTGCCACGCATCATGGGTATTAAAGATGCCACAGGCGATCTGGCCAGACCTTGGATAGAAAGAACTCTTATTAACCGTGACGATTTTACCTGGCTCTCAGGTGAAGATGGTACACAGGTAAGCTATAACGTGGCAGGCGGCGTTGGCTGTATTTCTGTTACTGCCAATATTGCCCCTACACTTGTAGCCAAGGTACAGAATCTTACCCTGGAGAACAAATGGCAGGAAGCTGCAGCACTGCAGCACAAGCTTATGCGCCTGCACGCACTGATGTTCAAGATGCCATCACCAGCTGGTGCCAAGTACGGTGCCTCACTTTTAGGCCTGTGCTCTGATGAGGTACGTCTGCCTGTCATGCCTTTGAGCGATGAGATCAAGCAGGAGATTAAGGCTGAGATGACAAAGCTGGAGCTTATCTAGTGGAGAGCAGGGAACACAGTCAAAAAGAGGGTTTGAGGCAGGATCACATCAAATCCTATGTCATACGCGCCGGACGTATGACAGAAGGGCAGATAAATGCCCTTAACAACTTAGGCCCTAAATATATAATTGATGTATCAAAATTAGAGATTATTGATTTTGATGCAGTATTTGATCATAAGGCTCCTGTGGTGCTTGAGATTGGTTTTGGCATGGGCGCCTCATTGGTGCAGATGGCCAAAGACAACCCTGATAAAAACTTTGTGGGTATTGAGGTACATCCTCCTGGGGTTGGTGCCTGTCTTAAGCTGATTGAAGAGCAGGGTATTGGCAATGTGCGCATTATTCAGTACGATGCCTTTGAGATCTTTAAAAAGTGCTTAAGAGATGAAAGTCTTGATATTGTGCAGATTTTCTTTCCAGATCCATGGCCAAAGGAGAGACATCACAAGCGCCGTCTTGTCAATGATGCCTTTATAGCCATGATTGCACCAAAGCTTGTACCAGGCGGACTTATCCGCATGGCAACAGACTGGGAAAATTATGCCGAACAGATGCTTGAGGTTATGAACAGAGCAGATGGCTTTGTCAACCAGGCTGCAGATGGAACTTATATACCAAGACCAAGCTGGCGTCCTCTGACCAAGTTTGAACAAAGAGGTCAGAGACTTGGACATGGAGTATGGGATCTTGAATTTAGCCGTAAAGCATAAGCGTTACAATCAACTTGAGGCCTTTGTGAAGGCCTCTTTACACACAGACACTATCACTTTGCAAGCTTTAGGCGGTGATGCAAGTTTCAGGCATTATTACCGCGCTTTAGGCAAAATCATAGTAGACTCACCGCCAGATACTCAAAAAAACCATGAATTTGCAGATATAAATGCAAGGCTTAAAAACTGTGGCGTCAGAGTGCCTGAGATTTATGCCATGGATCTTAAAAACGGCTTTTTTATATTAGAGGATCTGGGCGATACTCTGTTTTATGACAAGGCTGTATCTGATGAAAAGGCTGTCTATTATAAAAAAGCTATTGATATGCTTTTAAAAATAGGCAAAGCAGATAGTAAAGGTCTGCCGCCTTTTGACCGAGACTTTATTTTATTTGAGCTTAATATCTGCACACAGTGGTGTCTTGAAAAAGCCCTTGGCCTTGAGCTTGATGACAAGGCTTTACATATTTTGGACAAAGGCTTTGCTGCTCTTGCAGATAACTGTCTTGCACAAAGACAGATTGCCATGCACCGTGATTTTCACTGCAGAAATATAATGCTGCATGAAGGACAGCTGTGCTGCATTGATTTTCAGGATATGGTCTGCGGCCCGCTTTTATATGATCTGGCCTCATTGATTTTTGACTGCTATATAAAACTTGATGACGCTCTTGTAGATGAACTTATGCACTATGCCTATGACAGATATACAAGTGACATGGCACTTGATATGTCATACAGTGTCTTTGCAAAGACTCTTTACATGACCTCACTGCAAAGACATATCAAGGTACTTGGCATCTTCAACAGACTGTATCTGCGCGACGGCAAAAGCTCATATCTAAAGGATCTGCCGCTGGTGTTAGAGTATGTGCTGCATGAGTGTGACAGATGTGATCTTAAAGAATTAGGCGCTTTCTTTAAAGACAACCTTGAGGGTAAATTCAGATGAAGGCCATGATTTTAGCAGCAGGGCGCGGTGAGAGATTAAGACCTCTTACTGACAGTACACCAAAGCCTCTTATTAAGGCAGGAGGCCTTGAGCTTATTGTCTGGCATATAAATAAATTAAAGGCAGCAGGCATTAGCGATATAGTGGTTAATTCTGCCTATCTAAGTGACAAAATAGTCTCCTTTTTACAGGATGGGCATGCCTTTGGTGTCAATATACAGCACTCTGTTGAAGAGGAGGGCGGTCTTGAGACAGCAGGCGGTATAGTGCGAGCTCTGCCTTATCTTGGAGATGAGCCTTTTTTTGTTATAAATGGCGATATCTTTCTGGATATAGATTATAAAGCTTTGATTGAGGCCTATGTTGAGCCTAATCTTAATGGTTTACTATATTTAACTAAAAATCCTGAGCATAATCTTAAAGGTGATTTTGCTTTGAGTGGTGATAGGATCTGTTATGGCAGTGATTATACTTTTACAGGAGCTGCTATTTATACTAAAAAAGCTTTTGATGGTGTGCCTGACGGTCGTTTAAAACTCAGGGTTTTATTTGACAGATGGATTGAAAGTCAGACTCTTAAAGGCAGCGTGCTTGAGTGCCCGTGGTTTGATGTAGGTACAGTGCAAAGACTTGAGATACTTGACAGTTATTTAAAGGAAAAGCTATGAAAAGTTATAAAGGACGTGTCATTGGTGCTCTGATAGGTCTGTTTTTAAGTCCTATAGGAGCGCTTATTGGTTTTGCAATAGGTTATTACTTCTATGACAAGCCAAAGATGCTGACCTATGCCAGACAGCATCCATTTTCAGCAGGAGCTTCTTTTGACTCTGAAGTTAAAAAGTTAATCTCTGCTCAGGACTTTTTGTCTTTTACCTTTAAGCTTGCAGGCTTTGTAGCCCGTGGTGCCGGTACTATTACTACCTCCCATATTAAAAAGGCCGAGCAGATCATGGCCACAATGGAGCTTAACGATGATGCCAGAGCTCTGGCTATTGAGAGCTTCAATAAGGGCAAAAATGCCAGCTTTAATTTAAATGCAGAGGTTGATGCACTAAAGAGCAGGGGCTCGCTTAGTGTTGAGATGATAACCTTTTTGCTTGAAATTCAGGTTCAGATAGCCCTAGCCGATGGCGTTATCGAGTCTGAGGAGCATCAGAGACTTATGATGCTGGCGGCCATATTCAATATTGACAGTGCCGAGATGGAGCGCCTGATCCGTATCAGACTTGCTGAAATTAAATTTGCTGAATTTGTAAGAGGCTTTGCCAGCAGAGAAGGTGGCTATAGCTCATCTGGCTCTTATGACAATTCATACTCATCAGGCTCATCAGATAACCACTATCAGCGCAAAGCTTCAGATTCAGAGCTGCAGCAGGCCTATGAAATCTTAGGTGTCACCAAAGACTCAAGATTTGATGAAGTTAAAAAGGCCCACAAGCGTCTTATGTTTAAATATCATCCAGACCGACTGGCCTCACAGGGTCTGCCGCCTGAGATGTTAAAGCTTTATACACAAAAGGCTAAAGATATACAGGCAGCCTTTGATCTGATTAAAAAATCTAAAGGATGGCAGTAATACTGCATTTTAATAAATATAGCAGGCAGTTATACTGCCTGTTGTTTTAGTGATGTACCTATGGCCTTTATTGACGATTTAAGAGTTTACCGTGATAAGCTGCGCTTTAGAATCTACAAGGCGCTTTATGACTACAAAGCTGTAAAATCAGGCAATGATTTTAATTTTTCTTCTATACAACATATAGTTATCTCAAAAATTGACGGCAAGCTTGGTGATACACAGGTTATGACACCTTTTTTTGCCAATATCAAAAAGCATTATCCGCATATAAAGATATCTGTTATCACTCTTGCCAATGTAAAAGATATCTATGAGCAATGTATAGGTGTTGATACTACACTAATCGCTCCACAAAAAAGACCATCCAAGGCTCAGGTTTTAGCTATGGCAGAGAAGATAGGTGTCAATGGAAAGTGCGACTTATTTATCTTTCTTGATGAAGTTGTAAGACCAAGAGAGTTTTACATGCTGCACTATCTAAAGCCTGACTATGTTGCAGCCACGGCAAAAGGCCTTGATTGTGTCAATATTCCTATTAGCATTGATTACAGCAGGCATATGTCACAGGCTTTAAACTCACTGTTAAGCTTAGGCGGTATTAAAGATATTGATGATAGCTATATTTCTTTTGCATCAGATTTGCTTATCAGTAAATACAGGGAAGTATTTAAGGGTAGCAAGGTTATAGGCTTTACACCATATGGAGCAATGAGCTGTAAAAATATAACTCAAAAGATGCAGGAGCAGATGCTAGATTACATATTAGAGCATACTGATTATAAGATAGTTATGTTGCTTGCACCATCTGCTGTAAATTACAAACATAAAATTGAAACAAAGCTTGGTGACAGATGTATTGCTCTGCCTGATCATATTACAGTGATTGAACTGTCATCTGTGATCGCATGTCTTGATGCTCTTGTAAGTGTTGATACAGCAAATGTGCATATTGCAGGTGCTTTTGATATACCACTGTTTTCTCTGCACCCTTCGAAGGCTAATATTACCTTGTGGGGTCCTCATCATGCTATGACGCACAGTGTTAAATTCTCTAAAGAGGGTGTCTATATATCAGATCTTTGCTATGCTGATATCAAAGAGGATTTTGAGGCTTTTATAGACAGATACTGCAGGTAGCAAGACATTGCATATAGACAAAAACAGTCTATATGCAGTTAATGTTAGTAGAAAATATGTCTTTAAAGACAATCAGGCAAGTTGATGCTCAAGCCATGAAAGTTCTGGCATAAACTCATCTGGCACATAAAATTCAGGGGCTGCCGTGAAGGCTAAAGGCTCTTTGGTTCTAGGATGTAAAAAGCTAAGAGCACAGGCATGCAGCTGCAGCTTGTCGGCAGCTTTGAAGATAGCATCAGGGGCATAGAGATGATCACCAAGAATAGGATGTCCAAGCTCCTTTAAATGCACTCGCAGCTGATGTGAGCGTCCTGTCTGAGGATAAAGTCTGACAAGAGTTTTATCTGCATTTGCATCATAGTACAGGGCCTCATAAAAGGTCAGAGCCTTTTTGCCATGCTCAAAATCTATTATCTGATAAGGTCTGTTGTCAATATCAGTGCGCATAGGCAGATCTATACGTCCAGATCCTTCAAGTTTACCTGCACCATAGGCAATATAGACCTTTTTTACACTGCGATCCATAAACTGCCTGCCAAGATTGGATATGGCCTCTTTGTTAAGACCCACCACGAGCACACCTGAGGTGCCAAGATCAAGACGATGTACGGCAAAGGCATCAGGATAGATAGAGCGCACTCTTGAGAGTATGCTGTCATGATATTCCTTAAGCCTGCCTGGTACTGATAAAAGTCCCGATGGTTTGTTAACCACAATAATATCGCCATCTTCATACAGTGTATCTAAAAACGGCACAAGGGGTGGATTGTATACAAAATTCTGCGACATATTATTCCTCTTGAATTGTGCATATTTTAAAATAAGAAAAATCAAAAATTAAGATCTAACTGCCAAGAGGCAGATAAAGAGGCAGTATATGAAAGCACAGCGTATTTTATTTGATGACT
Source organism: Anaerobiospirillum thomasii (assembly GCF_900445255.1). Classification (NCBI taxonomy): domain Bacteria; kingdom Pseudomonadati; phylum Pseudomonadota; class Gammaproteobacteria; order Aeromonadales; family Succinivibrionaceae; genus Anaerobiospirillum; species Anaerobiospirillum thomasii. The sequence continues at coordinate 1,266,319 of NZ_UAPU01000005.1, read as the reverse complement.
TTGGCGGCCCTGAGGTTATGTATGTGGCAGATATTGAACTGCCTGAGATTAAGGATAATGAGCTTATTCTAAAGATTATGGCAGCAGGCATCAATCCTGTAGATACCAAGCTAAGAAGGGGACAGAGTTTTTTATGCTCACTTATAAAAGAGCCAAAGCCATGGTCCTTAGGCTCTGATGTGGCAGGTATTGTCATAAAGGCAGGATCTAAAGCTGCCTTTAAAGAAGGAGATGTTGTAACAGGTCTTGTGGGGCACAGAGTATACCCATGTGCCTATTCAACCCATGTCATAACAGATGGGGCAAGACTTGTAAAACTTGATAACGACACAAGACTTGATGAGGCGGCATCTTTGTTAACTGCAGGCATTACAGCCTATAACATAGCATCCATGATAGTTGATGATATACAAACAAGATCTCTTGATGTAAAAGACTCTAAAGTCCTGGTGACAGGTGCTACAGGCGGTGTGGGGCATATACTGCTGCAGCTTTTAATCCACTTTGGCCTTAGCGTTTCAAGTCTGTCACAAAACAAGGAAGATGCTTTTTTAAAGAGCTTAGCGCTTGATGGGCGTTTGAGCTATCTTGATGAGAATAATGAGAGTTTTGAGAGCTTTGACTATGTAGTTGACAATATAGGCTTTGATACTGGTCTTGCATTTTTTAACTATCTAAAGACAGATGGTCTGCTTATTACTGTGCCTACCATTACAGCCGATTTTATAAAAGAGCATACCCCTTGTGACAAGCGCAGCGCCTCTGTGCTCTCACATAGTGACAATGCACTTATTAAAAAACTTATGGATATGCTTTATGCCAATAAGCTTAAGGTCAATATCAGCGGCAGATATGCGCTGCAGGATATTGCCAAGGCTCATAGTCAGATTGAAAGCTGCCATACTAAAGGCAAGATAGTGCTGCTGCCAAACGGTCTGTGCAGCTAAAAGCAGGCAGTAAAGTTATGATATAAATTCAAGGCCCATGAGGTTTAGTCTCTTATGGGTCTTATGAAATAAAACAGGATAGATTTTTAAAATCTATCCTGCTGTACAAATATTGTGTCTTTAAAATTAAGGTTTAACCAAACAAGTCAAAGACATCAAGTTTCTTGTACCAAGGCTCATCAGAACCTTTGTTTAATCTCTGAATCTGAGATGGATCCTTGGTGTAGATATAGTTTTTGCCATCAAATGATGCTGCAAGTACAGCCTTGGTATTGTTGGCAGCCTCTGGCAGATTGAGGTTGTTGTAGTTTTCAACCATAAGCTCAAGAGCCTCTTTTAGATGCGGAGTGCCGCGATAGGCATAGAGCACATTCTGGCAGTGGCGGATAGATGACAGATAGGCACCTCTTTCATTGTAGTACTTGGCAATAAGCAGCTCACGCTTGGCCATCTCGTTTTTGATAAAGATCATACGCTGTCTGGCATCTGGCACATATGGGCTGTCAGGATAGGTCTCAATCAGACCCTTGAAGGTCTTGAAGGCAGCCAGATAATTGGTAGGATCCTTTTGTGAACGGTCAAGACCAAAGAAGTCCTGAATAATATCAGAACGCTTTTGAATCTCATTCAAACCTTTCATATAGGTGACATAGTCAGCATACTGACTTGTAGGGCTTAAACGCAGATAGCGTTTTATCTGGGCTGAGGTCAAATCACTTTCACGGCTTTTGTAGTAGACATAGATTAAATCAAGCTGTACCTGCTCTGAAAGCTGACCAAAAGGATAACGTGAATCTATGGCCTCAAGATATTGTCTGGCCTCACCAAGATTTCCTGCAGACATGGCTGCGCGGGCAGTTGAGTAAAGTGTCGCTGGTGAAACATCTGGTACTTCATCTTTGTTATAATTTGTGGATGAACAGGCTGATGTAGCTAAAGCTATACATAAAGCTAGTGGGGCTACAATCTTAAACATTATATGGCTCCAAATATGTTCTTTTTATAGTATTCTACATTTTAACCTAAAATTAAGATATATTGTATTTTAAAAGAAAAATTACGTTCAAGAAAAGATAGATTATATTATGTCAGAAAAATTAGACTTTATTATTACAGACGATCTGCACTCATCCCGCCTTGATCAGGCCTTAGGTTCACTAGTTGATACACATTCAAGAAGTGTTCTTAAAGGCTATATTGAAGAGGGTCTGGTCAGCGTTGACGGTCAGGTTGTGACCAAACCAAGCTTTAAGCTTGTGATGGGACAGAGGCTTGAGCTTACCTTAAAAGAGCCTGAGAGTCTTGAGGTGGTAGCGCAGAATCTGCCGCTTGATATTGTCTATAGTGACGAGCATCTTATAGTTATCAACAAACCTATAAACTTTGTGGTCCATCCTGGCGCCGGCGTCAAAGACGGTACTGTCATGAATGCAGTGCTCTATCATTTTCCTCAGACCAAGATTCTGCCAAGGGCCGGTATTGTGCACCGCCTTGATAAAGACACCTCAGGTCTTATGGTCATTGCTCTTACACAAAAGGCACAGCAGGCCCTGGTCAAAGCCATATCAAAACATGATGTGGTGCGTGAGTATGAGGCTGTGGCCGAGGGACTTATTGCCTCAGGCGGTACAGTTGATGCTGCTATTGGCCGTGATGTTCATAACAGAACACGTATGGCCATTATGCCAGATGGCATAGGTCGCGAGGCTGTAACCCACTACAGGGTTATGGAGTGTTACAGAGCCCACAGTAGAATAAGACTGCGCCTTGATACAGGACGCACCCATCAGATTCGTGTGCACATGGCATCTATAGGTCATCCTCTTTTAGGTGACAATGTCTATGGCGGCAGACGCATAAGACATTTATCCAAAGCAAGTGATGAGCTGCAGCAGTGTCTGCACGATTTCAGGCATCAGGCTCTGCATGCTGTACATATTGAATTTGTCCATCCTGTAACAGACGAGCTTTTAAGCTTTGACTGTCCTCTGCCAGATGATATGCAGCATCTTATCTCACTTTTAAAAGAGGATGCTGCGCAGCATGTCTAATATTGTTAATCTGTCCTGTTTTGGTAAAGGCATCAGGGCCTGCTATACCACACGTCACGGCGGTTTTTCACAAAAACCATATGCAAGCTTTAATTTAGGACTGCATGTTGGTGATAATGCTGTTGCTGTAAATAAAAACAGAGACAGATTAAAACAGCTACTTAGCCTTGATCATATCTGTTATATGGATCAGGTGCATGGCAGTGACGTGGTTTATGTTAAAGATGATGTCACTCTGTTTAAGGCAGATGCTCTTGTCACTGATAAAAAGGATCTAGGTCTTGCTGTTATGACGGCTGACTGCCTGCCTGTGCTATTGGCCTGCGACAGTGGCTCGTGTGTAGCTGCAGTACACTGTGGCTGGCGATCAACTATGTCTGGCATTATCAGCAAAACTTTTTTACGTATGCGTGATTTAGGCTGCATCAAAGCTACGGCCTTTATGGGCCCATGTATTGGGGCAAAGTCTTTTGAGGTTGGATCAGAGGTCAAAGAGGCCTTTTTACAGCAAAATCAGGATTATGCAAAGTTTTTTGTTTTAAATGACAGGGGCAGGTATATGTGCTCTCTTGCCTCTATCTGTAAAAGTGAGCTTAAATCCCTTGGTATAGATAATATACACATGGCGGCAATTGATACCTATACCCATACAGATGACTTTTTCTCCTACAGAAAAGAGGGCACCACAGGGCGCATGGCCTCGGTCATTGCTATAAAATCTGTAAAATAGCAGCCATATAATTCCTAAGGCCAGATTTTAAAATAGTCTTTAGGAGCTTTTGTGTAGTATAAACTTTTATTGTCAGATGATATAAGTGTGATATAGCATAAAAAAGTTATACAAATTAGTGTGCTATAATCGGCGCACATTTTAAAGGAGATAGTATGAGACTACTTTTAGCAATATTTTTGCCTTTCTTTGCATTCTTTACTATAGGACGTCCAATAGCAGGCATCATCTGTCTTATTTTACAGATAACTGTATTAGGCTGGCTTCCTGCAGCTATCTGGGCTGTATTTGCCTTGGGTCAGTTCAAAACTGATAAAAAGATCGAGGCAGCTTTAGGAGCCAAAAAAGGCTAATACGGCACTTGGTGCATAAAACTTTTGTTATGGGCCCACGCAGGGCCTTTTTCTTTTTATTGTCCATCCCATAAGAGCACTATAGTCTGCAGCTTTTTTGCACTAAGCCAGATAATTTTTAAAATTGTGCTTTATTTTCATAGTGATATCTTACGTAAGTTCAAATGACTTGGCACTTTAACAAAAGTAAAACAGCAGGTCACAATATAAAATTTATGTATAAATATATTTGTAAAATCTCTTTAAATTTGCCCTCTTAGACCCCACCTAATATACAACAGGATAAAGTACGATGAATAAGAGGAAGTTAAGATGCGTTTAGATAGATTTACAGTAAAGTTTCAGGAGGCTTTATCTGATGCACAGTCACTGGCTGTAGGTCATGACAATCAGTTTATAGAGCCTGTACATATTATGTCAGCCCTGGTGGCACAGGAGGATGGTTCCATTCGTCCTTTACTTACACTTGCAGGATCAGATCCGCAGGCTGTAAAAATTTTAGTTGATGAGGCAGTAGACAAGCTGCCGCAGGTAAAGGGTGTTGGCGGCGATCTGCAGCTCTCACCACAGACAGGCAGAATATTAAATTTATGTGACAAACTGTCACAGGAGAATAAAGACAGTTTTATCTCATCTGAGATGTTTGTTCTTGCAGCCATGCAGTCAGGCGGTGAGCTGCAGAGCATACTGCAAAAGTGTAATGTAACAGAAGAAAAGCTTAAACACGCTTTAACCACCATACGTGCAGGCAAGACCGTTGAGGATGAAAATGCTGAAAATGCCCGTGGTGCCTTAAAGAAATATACCATAGATCTGACAGAAAGAGCAGAAAAGGGCAAGCTTGATCCTGTTATTGGCCGTGATGATGAGATCCGCCGTACCATGCAGGTACTGCAGCGCCGCACCAAGAACAATCCAGTGTTAATTGGTGAGCCTGGTGTTGGTAAGACTGCCATTGTTGAGGGTCTGGCTCAGCGTATTGTAAAGGGCGAGGTTCCTGAGGGACTGCGCAATAAAAGAGTGCTGTCTCTTGACTTGGGTGCCCTTATTGCAGGTGCCAAGTACAGAGGTGAGTTTGAAGAGCGCCTCAAGTCAGTATTAAATGAGCTTGCTAAGGAAGAGGGGAAGGTTATTCTCTTTATTGACGAGCTGCACACCATGGTAGGTGCCGGCAAATCTGAAGGCTCAATGGATGCTGGCAATATGTTAAAGCCTGCTCTGGCTCGTGGAGAGCTGCACTGTGTGGGTGCCACAACTCTTGATGAGTACAGACAGTATATTGAAAAGGATGCCGCTCTTGAGCGTCGTTTCCAGAAGGTGCTTGTAGATGAGCCTACTGTTGAGAATACCATTGCTATTTTACGTGGTCTTAAGGAGAGATATGAGATCCATCATCACGTACAGATAACCGATCCTGCCATTGTGGCAGCTGCTACACTCTCAAGCCGTTATATAACTGACAGACAGCTGCCAGACAAGGCTATCGATCTTATAGATGAGGCTGCAGCCTCTATACGACTGCAGATTGACTCAAAGCCTGAGCCTCTTGACAGACTTGATCACAAGATCATTCAGCTTAAGATGGAAAGACAGGCTGTGGCCAAGGAAAGTGACGAGGCCAGCAAGAGACGTCTTGAGGCTATTGATGCTGAGATCAAAGAAAGTGAGGAGGAGTTCTCAAAGCTTGAGGATATCTGGAAGAAAGAAAAGCTCTCGCTTGAGGGAACACAGCAGATTAAAGTTGATCTGGAAAATGCCCGTCATGAATTTGAGGTGGCCAAGAGATCTGGCGATCTGGCTCGTATGAGTGAGCTGCAGTATGGCATTATTCCATCGCTTGAGAAGAGAGTTGCAGATGCTGGCAATGTGGAGATGGGCAACAGTGAGCTTGTAAAACACAAGGTTACAGATGCCGAGATTGCCGAGGTGGTATCACGTGCCACAGGTATTCCTGTAGCCAAGATGCTTGAGGGTGAAAGAGACAAGCTTTTACATATGGAAGACAATCTGCACCAGAGAGTTATCGGTCAGGATGAGGCTGTATCAGCCATTGCCAGTGCCATAAGACGTTCACGTGCGGGGCTTAGCGATCCAAACCGTCCTATAGGATCCTTTATGTTTTTAGGACCTACCGGTGTGGGTAAGACTGAGCTGTGCAAGGCTGTAGCCGAGTTTATGTTTGATACTGAAAAGTCCATGGTCAGAATAGATATGTCTGAGTTTATGGAAAAATTCTCA
>NZ_UAPU01000005.1:1132500-1255000 GCF_900445255.1 Anaerobiospirillum thomasii | reverse complement strand
TAGCGAAATTCCTTGTCGGGCAAGTTCCGACCTGCACGAATGGTGTAACCATGGCCACGCTGTCTCCACCCGGGACCCAGTGAAACCGAAATCGCTGTGAAGATGCAGTGTACCCGCGGCTAGACGGAAAGACCCCGTGAACCTTTACTGCAGCTTGACACTGAACCTTGAACCTGTTTGTGCAGGATAGGCGGGAGACATTGAAGTAGAAGCGCCAGCTTTTATGGAGTCAACCTTGAAATACCGCCCTGACATGTTTGAGGTTCTAACTAAGTACAACACATACGAGGACAGTGTCTGGTAGGCAGTTTGACTGGGGCGGTCTCCTCCCAAAGGGTAACGGAGGAGCACGAAGGTCAGCTGATCACGGTCGGACATCGTGAGGTCAGTGCAATGGCATAAGCTGGCTTGACTGCGAGAGGCACATCTCGAGCAGGTGCGAAAGCAGGTCATAGTGATCCGGTGGTTCCACATGGACGGGCCATCGCTCAACGGATAAAAGGTACTCTGGGGATAACAGGCTGATACCGCCCAAGAGTTCATATCGACGGCGGTGTTTGGCACCTCGATGTCGGCTCATCACATCCTGGGGCTGAAGTTGGTCCCAAGGGTATGGCTGTTCGCCATTTAAAGTGGTACGCGAGCTGGGTTCAAAACGTCGTGAGACAGTTTGGTCCCTATCTACCGCGGGCGTTGGATGATTGAGGGGGATTGCTCCTAGTACGAGAGGACCGGAGTGAACGCGCCTCTGGTTTACGGGTTGTCATGCCAATGGCACGGCCCGGCAGCCAAGCGCGGAACTGATAACCGCTGAAAGCATCTAAGCGGGAAGCAGGCCCCAAGATGAGTCATCCCTGAGCTTTGAGCTCCTAAAGGTTCGTTGCAGACTACGACGTTGATAGGCTGGATGTGGAAGCGCAGTGATGTGTGAAGCTTGCCAGTACTAATTAACCGTGAGGCTTGGCCATACAACCCCGGAGGGCATGGACATTTAAAGACCTCTTTATACTCAAGAGTTAAAAATCAGTTTGTTATAAGTTTTTTACAGAATTTGTCTGGCGACCATAGTGCTGTAGAACCACCTGTTCCCTTTCCGAACACAGAAGTGAAATGCAGTTGCGCCGATGGTAGTGCAACGTACGATTGTGCGAGAGTAGGTCATCGCCAGGCTTAACTTAGTGCTGATATGGCTCAGTTGGTAGAGCGCACCCTTGGTAAGGGTGAGGTCCCGAGTTCGATTCTCGGTATCAGCACCATCTTAGATCGCAACATCAACTCTCCTTTCATTAATTCACAAAATTTAAATTATATCAATTTCATCATAATTTTAATTTATTCTTTAAAATCAAAGTATTAAACATCATTCAATCTTTTGCACAACCTTAACCCAAATAATTTACCTAGCACCTGTTTTGCTATAAGAGCCTTTCTCACAATACCTGCTACACTCTCAGATCGCAAAATTAGCAAATTCTAACAAAAATTTATATATCCTCTGGTGCCGTTTATTATCCCCATCCTACCTTCATATCCTTACTTAGATCTGTCAGATGAGATATTGTAAGTCTAAGCGGCATACATCTTTTTGCAAAAGCTATATCTATATTTTCATCACATATAGCCCAGATGTCTGCTGTTTTGCAGTTTAAAAGCAAAATTTTATCCTATTTAAACAAGATTTTTTTTATCAAGTTTATTTTTATTATATCTTTTATACACGCAGTTACATACAATCAATTCACTTAGATTCAGGATGGATGTATGACAACGCATAATGACAATTATAAAGGCTTTATTCAAAAGGCCAGCACTATATTTGAAAACAGAATTTATACAGATTACCTGCGCCGCTTTGCCTATGGCACTGATGCCTCATGCTATCGCTATATTCCAAAGGCAGTTATAATTGCCAATGATGAGGAAGATATTAAAAAGATTCTCTCTTTGTCGCATGAGTTTAATGTTGCTTTGACATTCAGAGCAGCAGGCACCTCACTCTCAGGTCAGGCCTCATCGGAGAGCATTCTTGTTATCGCAAGTCACAGATGGCAGGATATTGAGCTTGCAGACGATAAAAGCTCCATTTTCCTGCAGTGTGGTGTTATAGGATCAATGGCCAATGCCGTATTAAAACCTTATGGTAAAAAGATAGGACCTGATCCTGCCACCATCAATCATGCCATGATAGGCGGTATCTTTAACAACAACTCAAGTGGTATGTGCTGTGGCGTCAAGCAAAACAGCTACAACACCATAAAATCAGTACGTGTGATTCTATCTGATGGCAGTGTGCTTGATACCTCAGACAGGGCTTGTGAGAGTGAAAATCTTGCAACCTTTATAAAAAATCACGAGCCTTTAGTTACTAGACTTTTAAATCTGCGTGAGGCTATTTTTCAGGATAGAGAGCTTGTTGCTCTTATCAAACGCAAATATGCCATTAAAAACACTACAGGCTATGCCATCAATTCACTTATAGATTTTGCTGATATTAAGGATATTTTAAATCATATCTTTATTGGATCAGAAGGTACGCTGGCCTTTACCTCAAAGGTTGAGTATGAGTGTGTAGATGATCATCCATGTAAAGCCTGTGCCCTTATTTTCTACAAGGATATATTGCAGGCCTCCTACGCCGTAGCCTCATTAAGTGCCAATCAGTCAATTGTGGCCTCAGCTGAGATTATGGATTATCAGTGTCTGCTCTCAGCCTCAAGCGTGCAGGGAGCTCCTGCCTCACTTGCCTATCTTCAGGAGGGGCAGTGTGCTTTATTGGTACAGCTTGAGGATATTGACGAGGCGGCCCTGGATCTTAAAATCTCCTATATCAATCAGATCCTCGCAGATTTTGAGTCTGTAAATGAAATTGTCTTTAGCAAAGACAGTCAGGAGATTGAGGATAACTGGAAGATAAGAAAATCCATTTTGCCTCTTTGTGCTTCTTTAAGGCCATCTGGCAGTACAGTTATTACCGAGGATATCTGCTTTGATATAGACAATTTTACAGCAGGTATTAACGATATTATAAAGCTTTTTGAGATCTATAACTTCAAAGGCTCGGTCTTTGGTCATGCCCTTGCCGGCAATGTGCATTTTATCATTACTCCAAATTTAAATGATGAAAATGAGGCTCAGCGCTTTGGTGCCTTCATGGAGGCCATGGTCAATATGGTAAGTGAGCGTGGTGGCTCTTCAAAGGCTGAGCATGGCACAGGACGTATGGTAGCTCCATTTGTAGAAAAGGAGTGGGGTGCTAAGGCCTATGCTGTCAACAAAGAGATCAAGGCTATCTTTGATCCAAAAAATCTTATCAATCCTGATGTAATCATAAGTGATGATCCAAAGATCCATGTTAAAAACTTCAAACAGTCCTGCACTGTTGATGATTTTATTGATGCCTGTATGGAATGCGGCTTTTGTGAAAAGGCCTGTCCAAGCCGCGAGTTTACTCTGACCCCAAGACAGAGAATTACAGTCAGACGCGAGATTATACGTCTTGAGAGTATGAATTTTAGAACCAAAGAGCAGGATCTTGAGCTTAGCGAGCTTAAAAAGGGTTATAAGTTCTATGCTCTTGATACCTGTGCCACCTGCTCAATGTGTTCAACTCTCTGCCCGCTTGAGATTGATACAGCAAAAATTGCCAAAAAGCTGCTGCCAGCCTATAAAGGTCCTTTTAAAAAGTATATTGCCTCAAAAAGTGCCGATAATTTTGCAACTACGCTGTCTATGGCTCGCCTTAGCATCAATACAGCCAAGGCTGCATCTTTTGTAGTTGGCGGCAAAAGATTTGGCTCCATTACCAGAGGTCTTAATGCAAAATTATCCATACCTTTTGTGCCAGAGAGTATGCCATCTGCGCACAATCCGGTGCTTAAAAGCAAGGATAATGGAGGGGATCTTAAAGTTATCTACTTTAGCTCCTGCATAAACCGTGTCATTAAAGCCAGGGCAGCAAATGGCAATGAGCAGAAAAAATCACTGCAGATGGCGTTTGAGTCTGTGTGTAAAAAGGCCAAAGTAGATGTTATCTATCCTACAGATTTAAAGCATCTGTGCTGCGGCAAGGCCTATAAGGATTATCCAAAGGCTGCTGAGAAAAAGAAACATGAGCTTTTTGTTAAGCTGCAGAGTATGCTGCTTGAGGATGAAAATACCTGTGTCATCTGCGATCACTCAGCCTGCTCATATGATCTTATAAATGAGTTTAAAGGTCATATGGGAGCTGACAGGGTCTTTGATATGCCGGTTTTTGTGGAAAAATATCTGCTGCCGCGCCTTGATATTGTAAAAAGCTCTGAGAATGTTGCCATTTATCCTGTATGCTCAACCTACAAGGGCAAATGGAGTGAGAGTTTATTTAATATTGCAAGGGCGTGCACTGACGGTCAGGTCTTAAAGCATGAGGGCACCATGTGCTGCGGCTTTGCAGGAGACAAGGGCTTTAGCTGTCCTGATTTAAATACTAGCGCACTTAAAAATCTAAGTGCCTACTATAAAAAAAGCTGCGCTGCTGATTCAAGCTTAAAACGTGGCTTTTCAAGTGCCTCTACCTGTGAGATAGGTTTAAATGATAAAACCACTCTTGTCTGGTCGCATATTATCTCTTTAGTTGATGAGTGCAGCCACTAGGCTTTTAACTTTATCTGCCAGCATATGGCAGATAAAGTTTAGACAATACTCTATAATAGATACATATTTTTTATACCAAAAAGTAGGTTACATGTTTTATAGAGCCCCACCTGATATTAAGTTAAAGAGCATTATTGTCTCGCGTACTGACAAGATAGGCGATCTTATTCTCTCAATTCCTGCCTTTGCCACCTTGCGCAGCATGTATCCTGATGCCACCATCAGTGTTTTAGTGCGCAACTACAATTACGATATTGTCAAATCTCTGCCCTGCATAGATGAGGCTATAGCCATTGACAGCTACAGTGATGATGAACTTAAGACCAAGATAAGAAAGCTAAAGGCTGATGCCTTTGTGGCACTGTACTCTGACGCAAAAGTACTTAAGCTGTGTCGTATGTCACAGGCTGCCATAAAAGTAGGTCCTTTATCCAAGGCAGGCTCATTTTTTGTCTACAGCCATGGTATAAGACAAAGACGCTCAGAGTCTGTAAAAAATGAAGCTCAATATAATCTTGATTTAATTAAAAGACTTAATACAAGACTTTTTGATAAATGCGGCATCAGTATGCAGAAAATTAATATTGATGAGAGCTGTTATTGTCATATTGATGCCTATCTAAAAGATGAGCATATAGACAGATTTGTGCTAGTGCACCCATTTTTCGGAGGCAGTGCCAAAAACTATACTACAGATGAGTATCTGTGTGTGCTAAAAAGGCTGCTTGCTCTTAAAGACAATATTGATATTGTAATAAGTGCTATAGAGGCAGATGCACCTGTTGCTAAAGAGATGGCAGCTAAGCTTGGGCCACGCGCTCATGTCTATATATCAAAGGGCAGTATTTTAAATCTGGCGGCCCTTATTGACAGATGCTGCGTCTATGTAGGCGGCTCCACAGGCCCTTCACATATTGCAGGCAATCTTAAAAAGAAAAGTGTGCTTATCTATCCTGGCAAGGCCACACAGTCACCTGTGCGCTGGGGACAGTATCTAAATGATAAAGCCATCTATATAGTGCCAGATGCAAAAGAGCAGGATAAGGATTATTCAAGCAATGTGTTTGCCTGTGTTGACAAGACTTTACTTGAAAACACAGCTCTTGCCATAAGTGAGGCTGCAGATGAGTGCTAAATTACCTGTAAGTGTAGCCATTATTGCCAATAATGAAGCTGACAGAATTGAAATGACACTAAAGAGTGTGTCTCATTTTGCCTCACAGATTGTAGTTATTGACTCAGGATCAACTGATGGCACGCAGGATCTGTGTCGATCTTATGGGGCTGAGGTTTATGAGGAGAGCTGGAAGGGCTTTGCCGGACAGAAAAACTCTCTTACAGACAAATGCAGCTGTGAGTGGATCTTATATCTTGATGCAGATGAGGTTATAACAGAAAAGCTGCACAGAGAAATTGAAACAGCCATTACACGCAATGATGTGGCAGGTTTTAGTATTAACCGTAAAACCTTTTATTTAGGCCGTCTTTTAGAGCATGCCTGGCAGAAAAACTATCGTCTGCGCCTTGTAAAAAAGTCTGCCAATCCTCTCTGGCGCGGTGAGATTGTACATGAGGAGCTTGTCATTGACGGCAGCTGTGAGAATTTAAAAGAGCATCTTGTGCACTACTCCTATCGTGATATACGCGATCATTTTATACGCACTATAAAATATGCCCGCCTGTCAGCCTACAGCTATAAAAAAAGAGGGCGCAGACCGTCCCTTGTCAAACTGCTTGTCAATCCCATATTTTCTTTTATAAAGCTTTATATTATAAAGTTTGGTTTTTTAGATGGTATTGCAGGTCTTGTAGCAGGAGTGTCGGCCTATATCTACACCTTTTTAAAGTACGCCTTTTTATATGAATTCTACCTTGCAGACACTAAAAAAATATGCGCTGTAGAGGACTGCCCAGAAGGGGTGGCAGGTGCAAAGAGCACAGAGAAAACTGAGCCTTAAAAGTCACAGAAGTTTAAAAGGTATAAATTGTGGCTTTAACTTAGGCTATATACATAGTTTTTATAGGTATATTAGGTTAATGCATTAGATCTGATATTTAGCATAAATATCTGTATCTGTGCTTTTAAAGATGAGACTGTCATTTATATAAATCTATAAAAAAAGTTTAAAGTCGCAACGCTAATATATAAAAATGCTTTTAAATATCATTTAGTTACATTCTATTTGTGATATAAATAGATTTTAACTCTATGGAGCACAACAGTGAGTATTGAAAAACTGACACAGGCCATTTTAGATGGTTATGCTATTACAAAAGAGGAGGCTTTAGCCTTATATGATGAGCCTCTTGAGAGTCTTAAAGAGTCGGCCCTTAAAATAGGTCAGGCTTTTTTTAATGACAGATTTGAGCTGTGTTCAATTACCAATGGCAAGAGCGGACGCTGCTCTGAAAACTGCAAATTCTGTGCTCAGAGCCGGGCCTTTAAAACCGAGGTTGAGGTGACAAATTTAAAAAGCACCAATACCTTTATGGAGGAGGCACAGTATAATGCCACACGTGGTGTGCACCGCTTTTCTATTGTAACCTCAGGCCGCAGACTGCCAAAAGAAGAGGTGGATAAAGTCTGTCTTGCCTATAAGGCCATAGCTGATACCTATAATATTGCCCTGTGTGCCTCACATGGACTTTTAGACTATGAGGATTTTGTAAAGTTAAAGCACAGTGGCGTTACCCGTATTCACAACAATTTAGAAACCTCACGCAACTTTTTTAAAAATGTGTGCACAACCCATACCTATGATCAGAAAATTGAGGCTATAAAGGCTGCACAAAAGGCAGGTCTTGATGTGTGTTCAGGTGGTATTATTGGAATGGGCGAGAGTCTTGAGGATAGAGTGGATATGGCACTTGATCTTAGAGAGCTTGGCATTGTCTCTGTGCCTGTCAATGTATTAAATCCAATCAAGGGTACACCTTTTGAGCATTTACAAAGACTTGATGATACTGAGATTAAAAAGACTGTAGCCATTTTCAGGCACATTCTGCCACGATCAGTGCTGCGCCTGGCAGGAGGGCGTATCTTATTTAATGATATAACACCAGATCTTTATGATTATGGTATCAATGCCATGATTACAGGCGATATGCTTACAACCTGCGGTCTGTCTATTGCATCTGATATCTCAAGTGTTATACAAAAAGGCAGAAGCCTTGATATTATTGAAAAATAATATAAAAAATTAACCTCCACGCAGCAGGCCCTAACAGGGCCTGCAGTCATCAGTGGTGCAAGATCATTTAAAATTTAATATTCTCAATTCAAAACCTCTAGAAGTAAGATACCCATAACCCTTTAGATGACAGCTTTGAAATTGCAATAATGGGCCGACGCCAAACAGAGCAAGGAGTGGTCCAATAAGAAAAGGATTTTTACACAGGCTGAATATGACAGAATGAGGAGATTTTATCTCTTGGCGTTAATGTCACTACTTACTACCATAAGAATATTGAAAGGCTTGGCTGTGTCAAACTAAAGTCTTTCATTACATCCATACTCAGATCAAGACGAAAAGCCTCTTCATTACCGTACTCTGCGCCAGCGTATGTGTAGTAGAGTTGATTAACGCTGATCTTGCCGCCGTCAAAGCAAAACCAATTGCAAATAAAAATTTAAAAGGTGAAGCTGCCGTTGTTAATATAAGCTATGGCAAGGTAGCCTTTGAGGTCAACTTTGACAATGCGCCAAAGCTTATAGCAGAAACCACCCTGTCTTTGCACAACAGTGCCAGATATGGAGAGCAGAAAATGGCAGACCTGTATTACACATTTCAGACGCGAGATTATAAAAGCCTGTAACCCAAGGATTTATGCACAGGACTTGGAAAAGCTTACAGAGCAGGAGCTTACACAAAAGCTGCTGGAGGACTTTAATCCTGAGCATATCAAGGTACCTGCCGCTCTGCTCAAGATATTCTATGCCATAGCTAAAATCTATGAGCTTGAAATTGCCTATCAGAATGATGGCTCTATAGATCGCAACACATATATAAAGTGCAAGCAGGAAAACAGAGAGCAAATGAAAGACTTGTTTGAAAGCATAGATGCAGCTGTAGAATCTATAAAAGATCGCTACGTGGAGCTGACGAGAACTGGAAAATACAGAGCTAAATCCAAATCAAGCCTGTATGCCAAACCTCTGATTTATTACTTAAACCACAAGGACAGTTTTACAACATTCATAGAGAATGTGGAGGTGCCACCTGACTCTAATCATGTGGAGAATATGATACGTCGCATGACCATGATACGCTCCTCTGTGAAACAGAAGGTCAGTGCGCATAATATGCAGGATTTGTGCAAGATAGTGACTGTTTATAAGACACTTGAGCTCAATGGTATTGATACTGAGTCATATCTGAGAAGGCTTAATAACAGCATGTATGCCCATTGCATTAACAAGGCCATGACGCAGTACTACGTGGATAACGGCGAACTACCTAAAGGTCAGATCAAATCATAGGATATGGTCAAGCAGCTACAAGATTTTGACTATACCGAGTTTGACATATTCAAGAACTAATCTATCACCGTAGGTAGGCAAGATACTGCCCGCATCTACCTGATACCCACCTCCCAAGGGATATTGCGCATCCTGATCTGATTTTTGATAAATTATGGGGTCATGGGTATCTTACACATGGAAAGCTGAGTCTATTATCTGCCTTACAAGCTCATGCAATATGTATGGGCAGGGTATGGTCATCCCAGGCTTTTTATGGGTATATGGGAGCTAAAAAAAATCAAAGATGTCATTTTAATCAATTGAGTACATATTTAAGGTCTTTTTAGCTGAACTTTTTTTTTAAAAAGTAGTCTAAGGTCAAGAAATAGAGTAAAATTAGTTGAAGAAATAAATTTTTAGCAGGTAATTTGCATGATAGCACAGCGCACAGTCAGAGAAACAGTATCAGCTACCGGTATTGGACTGCACTCAGGCAAGGCCGTAAAGGTAACTTTTCGCCCGGCTCCTGCAAATACTGGTATTGTTTACACCAGAACCGATTTAAATCCTCCTGTAGAGATGAAGTGCGATGCCACTTCAGTACGTGATACACAGCTGTGTACTGCACTTGTAAATCTTGACGGAGTAAGAATTTCTACAGTTGAGCATCTGACAGCGGCTCTGTCAGCTTTAGGCATTGACAATCTGTATATTGATGTCAACGCCCCTGAGATCCCTGTAATGGACGGCTCAGCACAGCCTTTTATCTATCTGTTTGAAGCTACAGGTGTTGTAGATCTCAATGCCCCTAAGCAGTATTTTAGAGTGCTGCGTAAGGTGCGCGTGGAAGATGGAGACAAATGGGCTGAATTAAATCCAAGTGACAATGGTTTTTCACTGGATCTGACCATTGATTTTACCCATCCTGCTATGGAGAAGGAGCATCAGAGATTTGTCTTTGATTTTTCAGGCAATGGCTTTGCCAAAGAGCTCTCACGTGCCAGAACCTTCTGCTTCATGCGCGATGTGGAATATATGCATGCCCATCAGTTAGCCTTAGGCGGCTCACTTGAAAATGCCATTGTGCTTGATGACTACAGAGTGATAAATCCAGACGGTCTGCGTTATCCAAATGAGTTTGTAAAGCACAAGATGCTAGATGCCATTGGCGATCTGTATATGGCAGGCCACAGCATTTTAGGAGCCTTTAGCGCCTACAAGACCGGTCATGCTTTAAACAACAAGCTTTTACGTGCCCTGCTTGATAATCCTTTGAATTTTGAGCTGGTATCTTTTGCTCAGGAGGAGGAGTCAAGTACCTTTGAGTTTATCGATACCAAAGAGCACAAAGGCGTATTTTTAAGCGTATAGTAACGATGCGCATCAAAGCCGGATGGCTTGAAGGAGTAAGGCAGGTGCCTACTCCTTTTTTCAATCGCCGACCTTGCCCTCTTGATATATCTCTTATTGTCATACACTGTATAGCTCTGCCGCCTAAAACTTTTGGCACACCATACGTGGATCAGCTCTTTTGCGGCACATTAAACAAAAATGATCATCCATATTTTGTGGATATTGCAGATCTTGAGCTCTCAACCCATGTCTTTATAGACAGACACGGGCGTATTACACAGTATGTATCCTTTTTAGACAGGGCCTATCATGCCGGCCGCTCATGCTACAATGGTAAAAAAGAGTGCAATGATTACTCTGTGGGCATTGAGCTTGAAGGTTATGATGATTGTCCCTACACTATAGAGCAGTACAGCACGCTTAAGGAAGTTATAGCTGCGCTTAAGGATAATTACAGCGCCATTGGCAACAATATAGCAGGCCACAATGAAATAGCTCCGCTACGCAAGACCGATCCGGGTCCTGCCTTTGATTTTTCACAAGTTAGATAAATTTTTTTCAAGGATTCTGTATGAATAACAGTGCATATCTTAAATCATATTTTGAAAGTGCCGCAGAAAGAGCCCGCCTTGGGGTTGAAGCTCTGCCGCTTAGTGTCACTGAGGTAGAGGAGCTGTGCTCCTTACTGCAAAACCCTCCTGTCGGTGCCGAGGAAACTTTAGTCACTCTGTTAAGAAACCGTGTGCTGCCAGGTGTGGATGATGCAGCTAAAATCAAGGCTGAGTTTTTATATGCCATAGCTACAAAGCAGAAGGTAAGTCCGCTTATTGACGGTAAAAAGGCTGTAGAGTTTTTAGGTCTGATGCGCGGCGGCTATAATGTAAAACCTCTTATCTCGCTTTTAGACAATGATGAGCTTGCTCAATCTGCCAAAGAGGCCTTAGAGTCTACACTTTTAATCTATGATGCCTTTGATGATGTGGCAGCTCTTGCTGATAAGGGCAATAAATATGCTCTGTCATTAATACAAAGCTGGGCTGCTGCCACCTGGTTTTTAAATAAAAAAGATCTTGATGACACCATTACCTTAACTGTATTTAAAGTCTCAGGCGAGGTTAATACCGATGATCTCTCACCTGCAACAGATGCCTGGTCACGTCCTGATATTCCACTGCATGCTCTTGCCATGTTTAAAAACTCACGTGATGGTTTAAAGGCTGATATTGAAGGTGTGCGCGGTCCTGTGACCTTGATTGAAAGTCTTAAGAAAAAAGGCTATCCACTTGTCTATGTGGGTGATGTGGTAGGTACTGGCTCATCACGCAAGAGTGCCACAAACTCAGTGCTCTGGCACATGGGCCGTGATATTGACGGTGTACCTAACAAAAGAGAAGGCGGCTTTGTCTTTGGCGGCAAGATAGCTCCTATTTTCTACAATACTCTTGAGGACTCAGGTGCTCTGCCAGTTGAGATGGATGTCTGTGCTCTTAACATGGGCGATGTTATCGATCTTAAAGTGCATGAGGGCCGTATTGTAAAGCATGGCGGCGATGAAACTTTAGCAACCTTCAGCCTAAAGACCGATACTCTTTTAGATGAGGTCAGAGCAGGTGGCCGTATTGCTCTTATCATTGGCCGCGATCTGACTAAAAAGGCCTGTGATTATCTTAAGAAGGATATGCCAGAGTGCCTTTCACACAAGGCAGCTGATGTTAAAGTGAGCGGCGGCTTTACCCGCGCACAGAAGATTGTAGGTCTTGCCTGTGGCAAAGAGGGTGTACGCCCACATGAGTACTGTGAGGTCAAGGTGGCAACTGTTGGCTCACAGGATACTACAGGTCCTATGACACGCGATGAGCTAAAGGATCTGGCCTGTCTTAAATTTCAGGCTCCTGTTGTCATGCAGTCATTCTGCCACACTGCAGCCTATCCAAAGAGTGTTGATGTTAAAACTCACAAGACACTGCCAAAATTTATTGAAGAGCGCGGCGGTATTGCACTCAAACCTGGTGATGGTGTAATTCACTGCTTCTTAAACCGTATGGCACTGCCAGATACTTTAGGCACAGGCGGTGACAGTCATACCCGTATGCCAATTGGTATCTCCTTTGCAGCAGGCTCTGGTCTTGTAGCTTTTGCCGCAGCTACAGGTATGATGCCGCTTGATATGCCTGAGTCTGTACTTGTACGCTTTAAAGGTACAAGAAACAAGGGTATTACATTGCGTGATCTGGTGCATGCCATTCCTTACTATGCTATAAAGCAGGGTCTTTTGACTGTTGAGAAAAAGGGTAAGAAAAATATTTTCTCAGGCCGTATTTTAGAGATTGAAGGTCTTGAGGATCTTGAGGTGGAGCATGCCTTTGAGCTTACCGATGCCTCAGCAGAAAGATCGGCTGCAGCCTGTTCTATACGTCTTGGCCGTGAGAGTGTAGTCAAATATCTAAAATCCAATGCCATGATGCTGCGCAATATGGCCAAAGACGGCTATGAGTCAGCCAAGGCTTTAAATGACAGAGCCGATCTTATGGACAAATGGTGTGAGAGCGGCACTTTAATTGAGGCCGATCCAGACTGCACCTATGCTGCCACAATTGAGATTGATATGTCAGAGATTAAAGAGCCAATACTGTGTGCTCCGAACGATCCTGATGATGTGCATCTTTTAAGCGAGTTTAGCAATACCAAGATTGATGAGGTCTTTGTGGGCTCCTGTATGACCAATATAGGTCATTATCGTGCCGTATCCGAGCTTTTATCCGATGTCAAAGGTCAGGTACCTGTACGTCTGTGGATAGCCCCACCTACCCGTATGGATAAGGATGAGCTTATAGAAGAGGGAGCCTATTCAACCTTTGGCAAGGCAGGTGCCCGTATTGAGGTGCCAGGCTGTTCACTGTGCATGGGTAATCAGGCCCGTGTTGAGGACAATGCCACTGTGGTTTCAACCTCAACCCGCAACTTCCCTAACCGTCTAGGTACAGGTGCCAAGGTCTATCTGTCATCGGCAGAGCTTGCTGCAGTGTGCGCAAGATTAGGCCGCATACCTAGTACTGATGAGTACTTTGAGGCTATGGCTGCTCTTGATGGCAAAGAGAGCGAAATTTACCGACTGCTTGATTTTGCAGCACTGTAAAATTTAAAAAATTATAAAAAAGCCACTTCAGTAACGTTTTGAAGTGGTTTTTTTTTGCTAGAATAGGAAAGATGTCAATTGGGCATAACTTAAGATTTACTCTAAAATAGATTTACTCTAAGGAGTCTCACATGAAAGTTGCCGTTTTAGGTGCAGCAGGTGGTATCGGTCAGCCACTATCAATGATTTTAAAGAATCAGTTACCAGCAGGTTCAGAGCTGAGCTTATTTGACGTAGCACCATTTACTCCAGGTGTTGCCAAGGATTTAAGCCACATCCCTACAGATGTAAAGGTTGAGGGTTTTACCGGCGATGATCTGCAGAAGGCTCTTGCTGGTGCCGACGTTGTTGTTATCCCAGCTGGCGTTGCCAGAAAGCCTGGCATGACCCGTGATGATTTATTCAAGGTTAATGCCAGTATCGTTGCCAACCTGGTCAAGAACTGTGCCAAGGCATGTCCAAAGGCCTGTATCTGCATTATCACCAACCCAGTCAACTCAACTGTACCTCTTGCAGCTGAAGTATTAAAGGCTGAGGGTGTATACGACAAGCACCGTCTGTTTGGTGTTACCGTGCTTGACGTTCTGCGTTCAGAGACCATGATTGCCCAGGAGATGGGCGTATCTAACGAGCGCGTTGTTGTGCCAGTAATCGGCGGTCACTCAGGCACCACCATTCTGCCACTGATTTCACAGGTTATAGGCTCAGAGGTTATCTGCCAGGACAAGATCCCACAGTTAACAGCAGACATTCAGAATGCTGGTACTGCAGTTGTTGAGGCCAAGGCCGGTGCAGGTTCTGCCACTCTGTCAATGGCAGCAGCCGGTGCCCGTTTTGCTCTTAAGGTTCTGCGTGGTCTTATGGGCGAGCCTGGTGTGGTTGAGTATGGCTACACCGAGGGTGGTTCAAAGTACAATACATTCTTTGCCCAGGGTCTTGTATTTGGCAAGAACGGCTGGGAGAGAACTCTTGACATCGGCACTTTAAGCGCCTACGAGCAGCAGTGCCTTGATGCCTTAGTTCCTGAGCTTGATGGCAACATCAAGAAGGGTGTTGACTTTGCCAAGACCTGGATCGAAGAGAACAAATAATTAAAGATTAACCTCTTTTTTTGTTGTACAAAGCCACTTTAAAAAAAGTGGCTTTTTTTATTGAAGAAATTTTAAACCCTGCCGTTATTATTTTTACGAAGTAAGTTTATCGAGGTGTGATTATGAAATGTAAACTTACAAAATGTGCTGCAGGTGTTTTATCCTGTGCCTTTTTGATGCAGTCTCCGGCTTTTGCATCCATGGAAACTGTGCTTACAGATACCAAGGTTAAAGTAGCTCACAGTGCTCTTGAGTACTCACTGAAAAAATATCAGGAGGAAACAGCAACTGTCAGCATGTATACCAATGCACAGATGGATAAGTTAATTGCTCAGCATAGACATCTTAGTGTTATAAAAGACAATGATAAATGTCAGTTTACTCCTGACATTGAAGCCCGTGCCAGAGTGGTGGGTGTACCTGCATTTGAATTTGCCTGGGGTGATATGCTCATAAACGGTGTATGTGTACAGCAGGATGTCAAGTTAGGTCTTGATTTTATGAACAGAGCTATTGAACATGCCTATGCTCCTGCCTTTGAGAGAATGTCACAGTACTATGAAAAGGGTATATATGTAGGTGAGGATCTGGTTAAATCTGAAACCTATATGCGTGTTGCAGCCTCATTAGGCTCTGACACAGGACGCCTTGGCTGGGTGGATATGCTGGTGCGTGGTTTCGGCTCTCCTGCCATGTATGAACAGGCCTACAGCTGGCTGTATCATACCACCTTCAATGATAGCTATCACAAGGCTAAAAGTGACTATCTTATCTCACAGCTTGGCAAGAAGATGCCGCCAAACATCATTGCCAGAGCCGTAGCTATAGAATACGATCTTCTTGGAAAATAAGATTATGGGGCATCATGTATATGATGCCTTATCTTTTTGTGCCTGCCTCATTTTTAAACACGTGCTACTGCCCATATTTTAAAATACTGCTATAATCTCAACGGTTATATAAGAGGGTTTTACATGTTTGACAATCTAACACAGCGACTTAATCGTACCTTAAAGAATATCAAGGGCCAGGGCCGTATTACAGAAGATAATATCAAAGATACCCTGCGCGAGGTCAGAACAGCTCTGCTTGAGGCAGATGTGGCACTGCCTGTTGTTAAAAGTTTTACAGCAAGAGTCAAGGAAAGAGCCTTGGGACAGGAGGTAAGTTTAAGTCTTACCCCAGGTCAGGAGTTTATCAAGGGCGTTTATGATGAGCTGGTGCAGACCATGGGTGGTCAGACAGAAGAGCTCAATCTGGCCCATCAGCCGCCTGCAGTAATTCTTCTTGCAGGTCTGCAGGGTGCCGGTAAAACCACATCTGCAGCCAAACTTGCACTTTATATAAAAGAAAGACTTAAAAAGTCAGTGGCCATGGTCTCTGTTGATACCTACAGACCTGCAGCTATTGAGCAGCTTGCCACTTTAGGTCGCGATGTCGGAGTTGAGGTTATACCTTCAGATGCTACACAAAAACCTGAGGATATTGCAGCAATTGCGCTTGATTATGCTAAAAAGAAGGTTTTTGATGTACTTATTGTCGATACAGCAGGTCGTCTTGCAGTAGATGAGTATATGATGCAGGAGGTCAAAAGCCTGCATGGTATTTTAGATCCTATAGAGACTTTGTTTGTGGTTGACGCCATGACAGGTCAGGATGCTGCCAATACAGCCAAAGCCTTTTCCGAGGCTCTACCTCTTACCGGTGTTATCCTTACCAAGGCCGATGGTGATGCCAGAGGCGGTGCTGCCCTGTCTGTGCGTGAGATTACAGGCAAGAGCATTAAATTTATAGGTATGGGCGAGAAGGTAGCTGCCCTTGAGCCATTCCACCCTGACAGAATTGCTTCACGTATTTTAGATATGGGAGATCTGCTCTCTCTTATTGAAGAGCTGCAGAGAAATACCGATGAGACCAAAACCAAGGCCATGGCCGATAAGATTAAATCGGGCAAGGGCTTTACTCTTGAGGATTTTGCCGAGCAGCTGCGCGAGATGAAAAAGATGGGTGGCATGACCTCACTGCTAGAAAAGATGCCTGGTATGGGCGGTATGGCTGACAAGATTAAAGATCAGGTCAATGACAAATCTCTTGTGCATCTTGAGGCTATTATCAACTCCATGACCCCAAAGGAGAGGCGCAAACCTGAGATTATCAAGGGTTCACGCAAAAGACGTATTGCTGCCGGTGCCGGTGTGCAGATCTATGAGGTCAATCAGCTGTTAAAGCAGTTTGATACCATGCAGCGCATGATGAAGAAAATGGGTAAGGGCGGTGTACGTAAAATGGCCGGTGCCATGCGTGGCATGATGGGCGCTATGGGTGGCGGCATGCCAAATCTTGGTGGCTTTGGCGGCGGTAATTTCTTTAAGCGCTAAATGCAATAAATTTATAAAGTCATGACAGCTACTTAAAAGTGCTCTAATGTCATGACTTTATAAAAATACTTCATACCTAGGATCTTAGTAAAGTCTTGATTTTTAAGCATTTATTAAAATCCAGAAGTTTTTGGCTTAAAATCATTCCGCAAACCCGCATTCTATCGTGCTAAAAATTAGTGCAAAAGACCTCGATGCGGGTTTTTTGTTTGATTTTTTTGGAAACATACAATTCTGATACAAAAAGAGGTTGTTAGAAGTATTAAAAACGATCTAACAGATTGTTTTATAAAGGATTTTTATGGGGTATAGCAAGTTTCCATGGTATAATATACCAAACCAAACCAAACAAAGGAAAACTTGCTATGTCTTTATTATCTCAAATTAATCTCTATATTCAAAGAGCTGAACTCTTAAATATTTTAACCGTCTTCAGCAAAGAGCTTATTAATAATTTTGCCAGAAAAAATGGCACACTCAAAAGGCAAAGAAAAGTTACAATAGCTGAACTTCTCTCAGCTCTTTTAACATATGCCTCTACTAACCAAAACTCTAACAATATAACCTTTACTTTAAATGGATTTCATAAGTGCTATTCTGACATGTTTGGCATTGATATATCTTCAAAGGCTCTTCACAACCGTCTGCGTTCAGAGGGACTGCTTGAAGTTATGAAGAATACTATAGAAAACCTCTCTATGCTTGTTAAAGACGATACTAATGAAACTGGTCTGAAACTGCTTGAGGCTTACAGGCAGAGTGTCGGTGTTAATGATATTATCATGGTGGATGGCTCTGAAATCTCCCTTAGATACTCAGCCTATGACAACTTTAGCTGCAAGGCTAAAACACGTAATCCTGACAAGACCAACCCTGATAAAAAATCTGCCGCTATTAAACTGCATACGGGGTTTTCTATTGTAAATAATATGCCTACACATATTGATATTACGGAGGCTGTAGCCAATGAAAGAGAGCACCTGTCACCAGATATCTATGAGCAGGTGTTATATCTGTGCGACAGGGGATATGTATCTGAAGCTTTATATTTGCTACTTATATCCAAGGGGCATTATTTTATATTCAGAGGCAAGGAGAATTGCGCCTATAAGATTATTCATGCAATGGATGGCAACGGAGCCACGTTACATGAATTTGAAGGATGCAAACCATGTCAGCACTTAAATGGCAGCAAATATCCTCTGGTTGATATGGCTGTGCAGGTTAACGATGATACCGTTTTAAGGATGATTCGTATCTATAATCCTGTTGATGATAAATTTAATTATTTCATCACCAACATAGATGCAAGCCGTGTAGCAGCATCAGTTATAGCTGATACTTACAGGACGCGCTGGTCCTGCGAGATCATGTTTAAAGCACTTAAAAGTAGCAACAGCCTCTGCTCTATCAATTCGTCCATCAAAGAAATTATCCTGCTCTTTATTTATGCAAGTATTGGCTCATACCTCATCAAAAAGCTTATAGCAAAACAGCTTCAGAAAAAGAAAAGAGATGACCAACGTAAAAAACGGGAAATATCTCTGTTAAAGATGGCTTCCTCTATCAGAGATATAGGACCATTGTTAAAAGCCATGGTCAAAGGCGCTAAGTCTACAATATACAATGAGATCAGCAAGTTTGAAGGTCTTTTAGATTCTATGATGCGAACTAAACCATCACAAAGGGATATAGATCTTAAAAAGGACGTAAGCCTCCTGGTCGATAAAATTTACAATACACACCATATGACGAAAGACTTTTTAATACCGCACAAAATTGATGTTACAATCAAGGCTTAAGTTCATGGGTATGAAAATACTTTGATTTAGATCTTGATTTTTTCCTAGATTTAGGTAAAATCGCTCCACTGTATATTAGTAACAAGACGGTCTCATGTGGGATCGTCATTTATTTGTAGGTACAATACGAAATGGTAGTCATTCGTTTACGTCGTGTAGGCGCTAAGAAGCGTCCTTTCTATCACGTTGTTGTAGCTGATTCACGTTTTGCTGCAACAGGTCGTTTTATTGAGCAGGTTGGTATTTTCAACCCAATTGCCACCGGTAAAGAAGTTCGTCTGCGTCTTGATGCAGATCGTATTCAGTACTGGATCGGTACAGGTGCTCAGCCATCAGATCGTGTAGCTCGTTTAATCAAAGAGAACGAGATGGGACCTGAGGCTGTTGCCAAGTATCGTGAAGAAAAGCATGCCGCTGCTGTTGCCCGTCGCCAGGCAAAGGCTGAGGCTGAGGCTGCTGCCGCAGCTCAAGAGGCTCAGGCTTAATACTTCTCCTCTATGCAAGGAGATGAACCACGCTCCATGGGCAGACTTGGGTCTACCTTTGGAATAAAGGGCTACCTTAAGGTACAGTCCTTTACAGAGCAACCTGAAAACCTTTTTGACTACTCGCCATGGTACATTTCAAGGCGTGGGGATGATTGGCGTGAGGTTCAGGTCGAAGCTTTTAAACCGCATGGAGATACTTTCATTGTAAAGCTTCATGGGGTTGACGTCCGCGAAGAGGCAGCGCTTCTGACCGGAATGGATATAGGGATCAGGCGTTCAAGCCTACCCCCTGCATCAGATGGTGAGTTTTATCTGTGCGATCTTGAAGGCTGCACAGTAATAGGCATCAATGATGTATGTCTTGGCACAGTGTCAAGAGTTATGGATCAAGGAGCCGCTCCTTTACTTGTGGTGTCTCCCTCTGACCGGACAAAAGGTGATCGCAAAGAGCGATTGATTCCTTTTGTTAAAGGCCCTATTGTGACAGATGTTGATCTCGAATCTGGCATAATCAGGGTAGAGTGGGGCGAAGATTACTAGACATGTGGTTTGGTATAGTTTCGCTATTCCCGCAGATGTTCAGCGCTGTAACTGCATATGGCGTAACGCGCAGGGCCTGTGAAAAAGGCCTGATTGAGGTACACACCTACAATCCGCGCGATTATACCTATGACAAGTATAAGACTGTGGACGACAAGCCGTACGGCGGCGGTCCTGGCATGCTTATGAAGGTACAGCCTCTGACGGATGCTATAAGTCAGGCCCGTCGCGAAGCACCTGTAGGAACCAAGGTCGTATGCATGTCTCCTCAGGGAGCGCGTCTCGATCACTCGCTGGTCACGAAATTCCATGAATGGGGTTCGATTATTCTTGTAGCAGGACGCTATGAGGGTATTGATGAACGCGTCCTTCAGAAGCAGGTCGATCTGGAGGTTTCAATTGGTGACTACGTGCTGTCGGGAGGCGAATTACCCGCCATGTGTGTCATCGATGCAGTATCAAGAATGGTGCCTGGAGTTTTAGGCGACATTCAGAATGCTCAAGAGGACTCTTTTGCAAAAGGTCTGCTGCATTTTCCTCAGTACACACGTCCTGAGGCGGTTGATGGAGATAAAGTTCCTGATATTGTTTTATGCGGTGATCACGCAAAGATCCGACGCTGGAGATTACAGCAGGCTTTAGGTCGCACCTATGAGCGCAGACCTGATCTGCTAAGGTCCAGAACATTTTCAGATGATGAGCTTATGCTTATCGTCGACTATCTCAGGGATAAAGGTCTTGAGGTAGAGGCAAAAACAATTTTATTTAATATTCAGGGTAGGTAATTAATATGGCCAGCCATCCAATTATTGATCAACTCGAGAAAGAGCAGATCCGCACTGATATCCCAGAGTTCAATCCTGGTGATACCGTACGTGTAGAGGTTCGCGTTGTTGAAGGTGACAAGACACGTCTGCAGGCTTTTGAGGGTAACGTTATTGCCAAGCGCAACCGTGGCTTAAACTCATCATTCACTGTACGTAAGATGTCATCAGGTGAGGGTGTAGAGCGTGTATTCCAGACTCATTCACCAATGATTGCCTCTGTTAAGGTAACTCGTCGTGGTGATGTACGCCGTGCCAAGCTGTACTACTTACGCAGCCGCACCGGTAAGGCCGCTCGTATCCGCGAGAAGGTTTAACGGATCTATGCTGATGCCAGTCATATCTGGCATCAGTTGTAACAGGTCTTTATATTATCTTCTATATTTATTTACCGTCTAATCTTCACAATAACATCTACAGTTTTTAATCTTAAACCCTTAATCTTATATCATTTATCTTTCCCCTATATGCGCAAGTCATTGACTAAAGTCTCTTATCAATTCCCTTTGGATAAAACCTCATAGATCTGGCGGCTAAATAAACACTTAACAAACTTGGCAAATTTAAACATTTTAAAAATTTATAAGCTTTATTTTAGCTTTAAATTTAATATTATTTATACTTAAGTTCTTATTATTAAAGTGTTTTTTAAAATTCCAAGATCGTATACACAAAATTTTTCAAAAAAGTTCTTGACCGATCACACTTTGACCTATATAATATATCACATCAAGACAGTCGCGGGGTGGAGCAGCCCGGTAGCTCGTCGGGCTCATAACCCGAAGGTCGTAGGTTCAAATCCTGCCCCCGCAACCAATAAAGAAACTTACCGCAAATGGTAAGTTTTTTTTGTTTTTGCCCCTCTGAAATTTCCCATTGCCACAAGTCACAGCCTAAGTGTACTTAGTACAATATATTTTCAATACTTGCAAAAAGCTCTGTGTTTTATGATAATCTTTTGTCTATAAATATAAAGGAGCGCACCATGTCTTTTAACGATCCTGTAGCCATAATCTTAGTTGTAGGCGCCATCTCTATTTTCGCCTTTTTAATTCACGGTCTGTATTTCTCCGGCCGTTCGAATAATGTAAAACTATCATCAGAGAATAAGCATAAATTATCTGACAGCATGAATGAAAATGTTGCCAAGGTCAGAATAGTAGAGGCAGGACCTAAAAGAGGTACGCATAATGCTACTGTAAACTTTGATAACAGTGCCAAAGAGGCTATCAACTGCAATATTCAGACTATAAATGACAGTAAGATTGAAAATATAGCTACTCCTGTCAGCGCCATTGAGCCTTGTGCCTGGTCACAAAGCTATGAGATTAATCTCGTGGCTCCTGAGGGCAAGTCCTATATTGGTGCCGATATTGAGGAGATCTGTGCCGCCTATGGCATATTGCGCGGCAATATGGATATTTTCTATGTCTATGAAGATCCAAACACCAGAGCCGATGAAGTCTTTAGGATCTGCTCCCTAGAGCCTCCTTACTCATTCCCGCAGGATATGAAAAACTACAAGACCAGAGCTCTGGCCTTGTATATGAATCTGCCACACAAGGGCAAGGGTTATCCATATTTTAAATCTATACGCATGTGTGCCAATATCTTTATTCAGCGTCTTGGCGGTCATCTTGAGGATAACTACCACAATGAGCTTACAGAAGAGCGTCTTGATGCCATGGCCGATGGTCTGCGCAAATATGATGAGCAGGCTTAAAGCTCATGGATGAGATACAAGAAAAAATCAGGGCTTTGAGTGCCACCTTAGACAGCTATGCCAAAGCCTATTATGTAGATGATGATCCTTTAGTGCCTGACAGTGAATATGACAGGCTCTATCATGAACTTTTAGATTTAGAACAAAAGTATCCGCAATTTATAGATAAAAACTCACCTACACAGCGTGTAGGCGGTGCAGTCAAAGACAGCTTTAAACAGATTGAGCATGTTATTCCCATGCTCTCTCTTGCCGATATCTTTGAAGATGACGAGCTTGTGGATTTTAGCAGCAGATGTCTTGCCTCAGGTGCCCCATCAAACGCTCCTTTTTGCGCCGAGGTAAAGCTTGACGGTCTTGCTGTATCGCTTTTATATATAGACGGAGAGCTGGTGCAGGCAGCCACACGTGGTGATGGCCGTACAGGTGAGGATATTACAGAAAATGTAAGAACCATCAAGGCTATTCCTTTGAAACTGCGCTCTGCTAATATTCCCTCTCTTATTGAAATACGCGGCGAGGTCTTTATGCCCCGCGACGGCTTTAATGCCTGGAATGAAAATGCAAGAGCCCACAATCTAAAGGTCTTTGCCAATCCGCGCAATGCAGCAGCTGGCAGTTTACGCCAGCTTGATCCAAAAGAGACGGCTCGTCGACCTTTAACCTTTAATGCCTATTTTATTGCAAGGGCTGAGGGTGTAGAGCTGCCTGATACGCAATATGACAGACTTATGTATGTCAAAGAGCTAGGAGTGCCTGTAAATGAGCATGTCACACGGGCCAGAGGTCTTGAGGGACTGCGTGAGTTTTACAAAAAGATAAATAATCTGCGCGACAGTTTAAATTATGATATAGACGGTGTAGTGCTAAAGCTTGACAGTATTGAGCTGCAGGAGAGCATGGGCTATACAGCAAGAACTCCGCGCTTTGCTGTGGCCTATAAATTCCCGCCGCAGGAGGAGATTACCAGGCTTTTAGATGTTGAGTTTCAGGTGGGCAGAACTGGTGCGCTGACCCCTGTAGCCCGTCTTAAGAGCGTCGTGGTAGGCGGAGCATGCATCTCCAATGCCACCTTGCACAATGCCGATGAGATAAAACGCCTTGATATAAAAATAGGCGATTATGTGGTCATAAGACGCGCCGGCGATGTGATTCCGCAGATTACAGCTGTAGTCAAAGACAGACGTGGCAGCGATGTTAAAGATATTGTCTTTCCAACGCACTGTCCTGTGTGTGGCTCACTTGTGGAGAAGGTTGCAGGCGAGGCTGTCGCACGCTGCAGCGGAGGTCTTGTATGCCCTGCACAGCAAAAAGAAGCCATACGCCACTTTGTCTCGCGCAATGCCATGGATATTGAAGGCTTTGGCGATAAAATTGTACAGGCCCTCGTTGATAGCGGCAAGGTCAAAACCATAGCCGATATCTATACACTGTCTGTTGATGATATTGCCTCAACCATGCTCGAGAGCGGCAAGGAAGATGGCAAGGTCAGACTTATTGGCAAGGTCATTGGCACAAAGCTTGTGGCAGCTATTGATAAATCACGCAGCATTGATTTTAACCGCTTTGTCTATGCCCTTGGCATACGTGAGGTGGGTGAGGCCACAGCTTTGACTCTGGCCCATGAGTATGAAAATATACATGAGCTTTGTGATGCGACATTTGATGATCTGATAAAGCTCAAAGATATTGGCGCGGTGGTGGCCACACATATTGTTGATTTCTTTGCTGAAAAACACAATCTTGAGGTCATTGAGCGCCTGGTTGAAAGCAACAGCGGTTTTTTATTCTCAGCAGGCATTAAGACCAAATCGTGCAAGATTGATAAAGAGGCTATGGACAATCTGCCTCTTGCCTCTAAAACCTACGTGCTTACAGGTACTTTATCTATGCCACGCTCTAAGGTAAAGGCCCTGCTTTTATCCTTAGGTGCCACAGTCTCAGGCTCTGTGTCTAAAAAGACTACAGCTGTTATAGCAGGCGCCGAGGCTGGAGACAAGCTGCGCAAAGCCACAGAGCTTGGTATTGAGATTTTAAGCGAAGAAGATCTTATTAAGCTTTTGCAAAAATACAAAGCCCTTGAATAAAAAGCTCTTTACCTATAATGTTAAAGCCTGTTTTGATGTAACAGGCTTTAGTTTTATTATATCTTAAAGATCTGGGCCTAAAATCTCTTTGATAAAAGGTATGGTTATCTCCCTTTGTCTTTGCAAAGAGGCCAGATCAAGCCTGTCTAGAATATCTACAAGAGCCGGCATATAGGCGTTTTTATGGCGCACAAGATACTGAGCTACCTTGGGGGCAAGTGTAAAGCCACGCATTATAGCCTTAAGCTCTAAGGCTCTGGCGCAGTCCTCTTCATTTAAACGCAGCAGAGGAAAGGTAAGACCATTGCCAAGTCTTGTGTTTAAATCCCTGCGCAAAAAGGCAATGGAGTCGGCTGACTCTACTGCTGTTATAAACAAAGGGCCTGTGCCATAATCAAACCAGCGGTTGTACAGGGCAAAAAAGGCATCTTCAAACTCACTCTTTGCACAGATGGCATCCACATTGTCCACAAACATTACAGGATAGGGATTTATATTAAGTAGTGCCGGACTTAATTTAACGGCAATTGACAGATCCATGAAAAAAGCTTTTTCGGCTCTGTTTTCTATGCTGTTAAACAGTGCTGTAATCAAATGGGTTTTACCACTGCCAGGCGGGGCAAAAATAAAATAACTCTCATGGCGCATTGTGGCAATGGCCTTTTTACAGGTCTCAAGCAAAAGAGTATTCTGTCCTTCATAAAAACTTGAGAGCGTAATACTATCATTAGCCCCAAAGTGCAGCGCATCCTGATAAGGTGTGGTACTCATCAGGACTATTCATCCCCATTTGTGATTGCAACAGCAGCCTGACCCTTATCTGAATCAGGTACATCCTGCTTTGCATCAGTAGCTGCAGATACAGTTACATCACTGCCAAAGACTGCATTGACAGACTGTCTTTTACCCATGGTGTTAAAGTGCGTTACAGCATGGGGCACAGATTTTAAATATGAATAGCTCCAGGCTCCAACATAGCTAAAATCACCGGCGCGGCGCATAGTGCTGTCAAGAATGGTAGGCTTGGCACTGGTTTTTATCTCAACAATAAAATGATCAGGCTCAATGCGCACCACATTGACATTATCATCATAGCCATAGGTGATAAAAGCATCTTTTATAGCCTTGATATCCTCAAGTGAATTGACGTTATATAGGGCAATACGAACAAAATCCTGACCCGGGCCTAAGGTATTGACATCAAGATCGGCGGCACTTAGCTTTGTGTTTTCATTCAAAGCGCTGTGTGTCTTATCTTTATCATCTGCAGTTGAGTTTTTAAAGGATGAGATGGCAGTACGGCACTCATGCATAAGGGCATTGATGACAGAGGCGGCGCTGCCAGACAGACTGCCGCTGTGTATATTGACACCATCTTTGGTGCAGACATTAAATTTAAGTGAGCTCTGTTCATTTGTGCCATCGCTCTCTATGGCACCTGCAATATAAAAATCAGAGCCATAACGCTGCGCAGCCTGTGACAGGGCGCTGTCATTGTGTGAGAGTATTGTCTGTGCACTGAACTTTTGAATATCATCAAGATCCATTAAAGGAAACATAATTCTGATGCTGTTAAGATCAGAGCTTTGTAAAAAGGCTGAAGCCAGATCGCCTCCTGCACCGTCAGTCAATATTGCCTGAGAGGTAGGAGACATATCTACCATGTAGACAAGAACAGGATCTTCAATGGCGCCAAGCACTGTGGCATTGCGACTTTTGACAAAAAGCTCAAGGCCTGCTCTGTCAAAGTTGACATGTAGCTGTCCTGCATCTATAAGAGCACTTTCAATAAGGCCGTCGGCTATGCTGCTGTCCTTTATGTCGGTTCTAAGTGAGGTATTTTGAGCAAGATAGGAGTTAAAAGCTTTGATCAGTGTGTCATCAAGGCTGCCCTCAAGAGGTGCTGATATATCAGCTGCACTGCATGAAAGTGACACACATAATGTAAGGCCACAGAAGGCTGCTCTTTTAAAGCTTTTGTCAGACATGATGCTACTACCTTATATACTGCTTTTAAAAAAATGAGTAATCTATTTTAACAAAATACACAAAATTATTAAATGCGATGCACCCCAAGCCATCTATTCAGGTGCACAGCCATTATCTTACTTATGTGCGCATACATCATGGCACACAGGGCCTAAAGAGTAGGGTCTTTTGCTTTTATCTTTGCTAACTTTCCTTTATAATAAAGCCTGATTAATTGAGGAGATTTTTATGTCTACAAACTTAACTTATAAAGATGCTGGTGTGGATATTGATGCAGGCGAGGAGCTTGTAGAGCGTATCAAGGCTCCGGTCAAGGCCACAAGCCGCAAAGAGGTCATCGGCGGTCTTGGCGGTTTTGGAGCTTTAACCCGTATTCCTGAGGGCTACACCAGACCTGTTTTGGTTTCAGGTACAGATGGTGTAGGTACCAAATTACGCCTGGCCATCGATTTTAAGAGACATAAAACTGTAGGTATCGATCTTGTGGCCATGTGTGTCAACGATCTTATTGTACAGGGTGCCGAGCCTCTTTTATTCCTTGATTATTATGCAACAGGCAAGCTTGATGTTGATGTGGCTGCCGATGTTGTAGGCGGTATTGCCAAAGGCTGTCAGATGGCAGGCTGTGCCCTAGTCGGAGGCGAGACTGCTGAAATGCCTGGTATGTATCATGAGGGTGACTATGATCTGGCAGGCTTTAGCGTAGGTGTGGTTGAAGAGAGCAAGATTCTAGATGGCAAAGGTGTAAGCAAGGGTGATGCGCTTATTGCCATGGCCTCATCAGGTCCTCACTCCAACGGCTACTCACTTATACGCCATATTTTAAAGCATGCCAGTGTTGATGCTTTAAATGAGACACTGCCATCTGGCAAGAATCTTGCCGATGCTCTGCTTGAGCCTACAAAGATTTATGTAAAGCCTGTATTAAAGCTTATCAATGAAGTTGAGGTACATGCACTGGCTCATATCACAGGCGGTGGTTTCTGGGAGAATATTCCACGTGTACTGCCAGATAATCTGTGTGCCGCTGTTAAAAAGGATTCATGGCAGCTGCCAGAGGTCTTTAAATTCTTAATGGACAATGGCAATGTAACAGAGCATGAGATGTTCAGAACCTTTAACTGCGGTGTAGGTATAATAGCTGTGGTACCACAGCAGTATGCCGATAAGGCCATTGAGATTTTAAATGCTCAGGGCGAGAAAGCTTGGCTGCTTGGCAGCGTAGTTGAGGCTGTAGATGGCAGACAGGTTACTATAGACTAAAGATCCTATATATTAATTTATACATAAAAATGCACAGCTTAGGCTGTGCATTTGACATTTTATGCAGGCACAGTGCCTCTGTTTGGGCGCCATTTTTAAAAAGTGCCTAACAATAATTATCAAAAAAGACGGATCCTGGCTTTTTATTTTTAGTTCTTTACAAAAGTTTATCTGTATTTTCTTTTGTTTAATTTTAAGAGCTATAAAGAGCATATATATCTGATTTATAAGTAAAATAGCGTATAAGGTCCTGTTTATAAAAATTAAAATAAAGTCAGATATTTTTTTTCACATTTTTTATAAAAAACTTATTTTTCTGCAAACTTTTTTTAATTTTCACTGCTGATTTAGATCGAAATTTTAACTTTTCATGGCCTTAAAATTGCTATACTCTTGAAAAAAAACAAATTGGTATAGGAGTTTTTCATGTCTGTAAGTCACTATATGGAGCACTTAAAGCGCGACTTTAGTCTGTGGAAAATGAATATGGACAGGGCCATCAATCTAAGACAGGATCTTAGGGTTGATGATGGCACCTATATTTACAGAAGAGGCAGTGCCGCTGATTACAAGGCTATACAGAATCTGCACTATATGTTATTTCGTCAGGGCGTGGTCAACTGGCTAAACTGGCTGTATAAATTCAAAGCCAATGAGCTTATGTCTGTGATTGAGGAAAAAAGCACAGGCAAAATTGTAGGTTATGATCTCTTTATGTTCAACGAAGGTGAGATAAAGGATGATTATCTGCATGAGCAGTATATAGGTATAGATCCATCATGTCAGGGACAGTCACTGTCTGTAAAACTGCGCCGTTATTCACTTGACTGCTATGACAGAGGCAGTGTCAGGGCCATATCCACTCTGGCCAAGGTTGATGATATAAAAGCCCTGCGTTCGGCGCAGAAGGCTGGATTTTATATAACCAAGATGTCAGCCAAACCAAGGGCTCATTATCTTGTGTACAATCTTACCACCTACCGCTAAATTAAAAAAATGCAGCTTAGAATTCAGAGCTGTATTTTTTTATCCTTACATAAAAATAATTTAAAAGCTGGCATAGATTTTTCATAAATATTTGCAGATTTAAACAAAATCTCAATATATAACTCTTTTAAAAGAGTAGGAGAGAAATATGCCTTTATATGTTAATTCAAATTTAGCATCTTTAAATGCAAGACGCCAGGTCAACCGTGCCACCAACGGTCTTGATACAGCCTTTGAAAGACTGTCATCAGGTCAGCGCATCAACTCAGCCAAAGACGATGCGGCCGGTCTGCAGATTTCAAATCGTCTGTCTACACAGATTGACGGCCTGTCCATGGGCAACAGAAATGCTCAGGACTGTATTTCATATGCACAGACAGCTGAAGGTGCTCTTGATGAGATTACCAATATGCTGCAGCGTATACGTACCTTATCACTGCAGGCTGCCAACGGCACCTATTCTCCAACTGACAGAGCCGCTCTGCAGCAGGAGGTTGATCACTTAAATAAAGAAATTGTCCGTGTGGCAAAAAATACCTCTTTTGCAGGTCAGGATCTTCTAAACGGCAAAGCAGGTGTGCTGCCATTCCAGGTGGGTCCAAACCCAAGCTCCATTATCAAAATTGATTTAACCTGTGGTTTTGATACAGATCAGCTAACCGATCTGACAGTAGAGCTCTCAGGTGACGAATTTACTATTCCTCCTTCAGAGAGCTGGGCTGGCGGTACCTTCAAGTACAAGGATGTATTTAAATACGATCCACAGGGCGGTGGTATCAATATCTCCACTCCTGAGGAGGCTCAGAAGGTGCTTGGCGGTATTGACGGTCTTATCAATGCCATTGATACCAAGCGTGCAGAACTTGGTGCTATTCAGAACCGTGTTGAGGCCACAATACGCAATCAGGCCAACGTTTCTGAAAACGTACATGCAGCAAGAGCTCAGATCCGTGATACAGACTGGGCTGAGGAAACTGCCAACCTTACTGCCATGCAGATTCTGCAGCAGTCATCAACTTCAGTGCTGACCCAGGCCAATACCAGACCTCAGATAGCCCTGTCACTTCTACAGAAATAAATAAGGATAGAACGGCAGATTCTGCCGTCTTCCTGCCAATATAGGCAATTGTGGCCATTCATGATAAAATCATGAACATAATCATTAAAGAGGATGTCTCATGGCCCAATTTATTTTTACCATGAATCGCGTTGGCAAAATTGTTCCGCCAAAGCGACAGATTTTAAAAGATATTTCATTATCGTTCTTTCCTGGTGCCAAAATAGGTGTTCTGGGTTTAAACGGTGCCGGCAAATCTACTCTTATCAAGATTATGGCCGGTATTGACAATGACTATGAGGGCGAGGCCAGACCACAGCCTGGCATTAAGATTGGCTATCTGCCGCAGGAGCCAAAACTCGATCCTGAAAAGACTGTAAAAGAGACTGTTGAAGAGGCCTTTGGCGAGGTCAAGGCAGCTCTGTCACGCCTTGATGAAGTTTATGCCGCCTATGCCGATGAAAATGCCGACTTTGATGCCCTGGCCAAAGAGCAGGGTAAGCTTGAGGCTATTATTCAGGCCTGCGATGGTCACAATCTTGATAATCAGATAGAAAGAGCTGCCGATGCACTGCGTCTGCCTGATTTTGAGCGTCAGATCAAGGTGCTCTCAGGTGGTGAAAGACGTCGTGTGGCTTTGTGCCGTCTGCTGCTTGAAAAGCCAGACATGCTGCTTTTAGATGAGCCTACCAACCACCTCGATGCTGAGTCTGTAGACTGGCTTGAGCAGTTCTTGCATCAGTATCCAGGTACAGTAGTGGCCGTAACCCACGATCGTTACTTCCTTGATAATGTGGCAGGCTGGATTTTAGAGCTTGACCGTGGCGAGGGTATTCCTTGGCAGGGTAATTACTCATCATGGCTTGATCAGAAAGACAAGCGTCTGCAGATTGAAGAGAGCACAGAATCAGCCCGCCGTAAATCCATTGAGCGCGAGCTTGAGTGGGTACGTCAGGGTGCCAAGGGCCGTCATGCCAAATCCAAAGCCCGTCTGTCACGCTTTGAGGAGCTGTCCAATGTTGAGTATCAGCGCCGTAATGAAACCAATGAGCTGTATATTCCACCAGGGCCTAGACTTGGTGATACAGTGCTTGAGGTTGAGCATTTATCCAAAGCCTATGACTCACAGGTTTTAATCGATGATCTTTCCTTTAGTGTGCCAAAGGGTGCCATTGTAGGTATCATTGGTCCAAACGGTGCCGGTAAATCTACTCTCTTTAGAATGATTACAGGTATGGAACAGCCAGACAGCGGCAGTGTGCGTCTTGGTGATACTGTAGTTACTGCCTATGTTGAGCAGTTTAGAGATGAGATGAATGATGAGAACACTGTCTATGAGGAAATCTCTCATGGTCAGGATATACTGCGCATTGGCACCTACGAAATTCCATCACGTGCCTATATAGGCAGATTCAACTTCAAGAGCACCGATCAGCAAAAGAGAGTGGGCGACCTCTCAGGCGGTGAGCGCGGTCGTCTGCAGCTGGCCAAGCTGCTGCAGGTTGGCGGTAATCTGCTGCTTTTAGACGAGCCTACCAACGATCTTGATGTTGAGACTCTGCGTGCGCTTGAAAATGCTCTTTTAGAGTTCCCGGGCTCTGCCATGGTTATCTCTCACGATCGCTGGTTCCTTGATCGTATTGCAACTCACATTCTAGATTATGGTGATGAGGGCAAGGTACGCTTCTTTGAAGGCAACTATACAGAGTATGAGGCCTGGAAGAAGAAAGAGCTTGGCGAGGAGGCTAAACCTCATCGCATGCGCTTTAAGAAGGTAACTGACTAATTTTTAGATGAAAAAGGCCCCGATTAATACCGGGGCCTTTTGTTAGGCCTTGATTATAAAATCATTTTTTAATAAATAAAACAGACGAAGATATCTGTTTAGCTATTATCCTATCACTAAAATTGCTCTAAGTTTTTGAGCTTAGTTCAAATTTTTCAAGCAGAGCTGATTGTTCATAGGCAAGAGCATCTAAAGCTGACATAGAGCCGTGCATATTGGTCATGGTCTCATAGCTGTCCTCGGTGAGTTTTAGAATATTGGCAATGGAAAGATTAATCTCCGAGGCTGAATTGGCCTGCTGCTGACATGACTGTACAATCTGCTCTGACATATCAGAGATAGTGGCAATAATGCCCATAATCTCCTCAATTGAGGAGTTGGCCCTTGAGCTTTGCTGCAGTGAGTTTTCCATCTGATCTTCACAGCTTGCCATGACCTCAACGCAGTTTTGCACGGCAGCAGAGAGCTCTTTTATGGTCTTGTTAACCTCTTTTGTAGACTGAGCTGTCTTAATGGCAAGATCGCGTATTTCATCGGCTACAATGGCAAAGCCGCGGCCGTACTCACCTGAGCGGGCTGCCTCGATATTGGCATTTAGTGCTAAAAGATTGGTCTGATCGGCAATAGTGGCAATGGTTTTTACAATAGAGTCAATCTGATCACCCATCTGATTGACGCGTAAAATAGCATTGGAGGTGGCACGCAGACGGTCTGACAGAGAGTGTGTGGTGGTAATATTATCCTGCATGGTGCAGCGGCAGGTATCAGAGGCTTCCTCTGCAATCTTGACCTCATCTAATGTGGCCTTGGCAAAGTCAGCTACCTTTTCAACAGACTTTTCCATAAGAGCTGTGGATGAGGCAACATCCTGGGCTTTGTTGCGCTGATTGGATATGGCATCATTGGTGACTGAAATGGCCTGTGAATTACTCTCAACCATTAAATGCAGTTTATCAATATCCTTTTTGATAAGACTTAGAGTATTGTTGGAGCTTGTCACGAAGGAGTTGACAAGAGTGGCAATAGTGCCGATTTCATCCTTGGTTCTTACAGTTATTTTGCCGTTTAATTTACCTGAGGCTATAAGTCTTAGTGCATCTAAAAGCTCATAGGTGTAGTTGCGCAGTGACTTGCGTATTGAGATTAAAGAGAGTACAGAGACAACAATAACTATTAAAAAGCCTATTACAAGATAGGTCTGGGCATTGGCAAGTGTGGTATTGGCAATGGCATTTTGCCTGAATGCAGTTTTAGATGAGGCTGTCTGTACATCTAAAAGTACAATAAGCATAGGGTGCAGAAATTTTTGTGATGTTTCCTCATACAGTCTTGCAACCTGCTGCTGACCGAGTTTTAAGCTCTCTGGCATTTTGTACATCTGCTGTATATAGTTTGAACTGGAATTTTTAAGCTCAGGCAGCAGATCGTTGGCAAGATGATTTTTAAGTCGTGAAGCATTTAATGAGGTAACAGCCTGTTCAATGCTGTTAATATCATTTTCAAGCTGCTGCAGTGCAGTGCGCAGCTGCTCTATATTATTTCTGGCGTCTTTATTGTGGGCCAGACTGTAGCTTATCTGTGTCAGGGAGAAAAGATTGTCGGTTGCTTTAAAGGACAGAGAATCTATTTTCTGAACTAAAGCTACCTGCTGCGGATCATTAATGCCTTTTTGACTGTGATTTAGATAGATTACTATGCCTGTGGCAATAGCAAAGAGAAAAAGGGTTATACACTGTATCATAGTGACACGGTGCATAATGGACATATCCTTAAAACGCAGTTTTAAAAGAGATTTAAAAAAGCTTGGGCGATCATCATGTGCCCTGCCTGTGCTTGATTTGTTGTTGTCTGCTACCTGTTTACTATCTACCTGTGCTGTAGACTTTGCTTCCACACTGCTCATTCAAGCCTCAACGCCATAAAATTTTTTATAAAAAGATGCACTTTTATTATACCTTTAAATCGTAACAAAAATAAATGTAAAGGCGTATGGCTTTGTTTATCTTTATCCAAGATCTAGTAAATGCGTTTATGCCTATATAATTTATACTGCTACATTTATTAAAGCTACGGCAGTGGTGTTTTAGAGCGCAATGCGTAAAAAATACCGAATTTTAATTAAAAATAAAACAAGGCTGACAATATAAGGTACAATGCGTCCTTACAGATAAAAATGATGCTACAGACATTTTATAAATAGTCATACAGCAAAGTCCTGTATTGTTTGTGACAGGCACTAAATAACAGATTAATCAGGGCTGTTTATAAATAATAAAAAACTTAAGATTAAAGAGACAGCAACATGGCAAAAAGCAGTTCAAAAAAGAAAAATTCAGATAATATTATTGCAGTCAACAGACGTGCAACGCATGATTATTTTATTGAGGAAAAAATTGAGGCCGGATTGTCACTGCAGGGCTGGGAGGTAAAATCTCTGCGCGCCGGCAAGGCTAATATTGCCGAGGCCTATGTTATGGTCAAGGATGAAAGAGTATTGCTCATAGGTGCCACCATTCATCCTTTAAAAAGCACCTGCGCCTTTGTATTTTCCGATCCTACAAGAACACGCGAGCTTTTACTCAATAAAAGAGAGATAGCCAAGCTCATAGGTCAGTCACAGCGTCAGGGCTATACCATTATTCCTCTGCGCATGTACTTTAAAGGCTCCTGGGCTAAACTTGAGATAGGTGTGGCAAAAGGTAAACAGGATCATGACAAGCGCGATTCAATCAAAGAGCGTGACTGGCAGCGAGAGAAGAGCCGTATTATGAAAAAGAGCTTTTAAATAAAAATATTAATTTAGAGCTCTTTAAAATACTGTTATAAGATACTATGTATATGTTATAATGTTTCAACTTGGGGATGATTTTGGATTCGACCGGAAGCATGGAGTCCTAAGTGCATGTCGAGGTGCGGTTGGCCTCGTTAATAAGCCGCAAACAAATAGTCGCAAACGACGAAAACTACGCTCTGGCAGCTTAATAACCTGCGCATAGCCCTCAGTTCCAGGCCTTTCTAGTGACGCCTGGTCTTACTGGGGTCAGTTTTTCACTAGATCGTGTGGAGTCTTTGTCTGAGGATGAAGCACTAAATAAATTATCAGGCTGGGTATCGTGTGGCGTGGCCGTCCGCAGCATGGTATCGAGATCAAAGACAAGCCTAAACATGTAGTACTGAAGATGAAGTCTTTTGGGACGAGGGTTCGAACCCCTCCATCTCCACCACAAAGCCCTTTCAACCTATGTCAACCCCATTCAACTCCACTCAAAATATTAAATCAAACCCTTGTAAAATCAGCGTTTTGCCGTTCCAACCTATTGCAACCTATGTCAATTGACTTTTTTGCTATGCAGACGAGTGGTAACCTATGATTACCGTTTTTTGGAAAAAGTGATCATTTTACCCAGTGTTCACGATTGCATGATCACCTCAGAGACGATACACAATGATTTTTGCTATTCAAATCAAGAAATTAAAGAGTGGATCACTTGCGGCCTAAATTTTCCATGCAATATATAGTAGTTTGCTAGGTCATTTATATTTGTCAGTGCTCTATTAATCTGTCATTAATTTAGCTCATATCTTTGTCGAATTTTCTGCCTATCTTTTATTGATTCCTCTTGCTCTTCTTTAAAGTCACCACATTCTGCTCACTTTTTGTCAAAACCCAGTCTGGGCCTATTTTTTGTTAAAAATTTGGAAATAGAGGTTACCTTACGTTGAAAAATGCAGAAAAAGGTACAGATGCTTTGCTATGATTTAGGAAAAGACAGTTTTAGAAATGCCGCGGGACACTACCCTTTAGATTAACGCCCTAAAAATAGTGTCCCGCCCAAAAACGCACAAGGCGTCTTCATGGCAATAATTGTAGCAGAAGAAGATACTCTTGTTAAAGAGGTATACAGAAAATCAAATAAAACCGGGAAGCGTGAGCTAGTACCAGTGCTTACGCTAAAGCCGGGCGTTGTGGTCAAATGCCGGTATTGCGGTCAGCCTATGATACGTTATGGTATAACCGGTTATAAAAAGCATATTGAAGACATTCGCAACAGAACTCCTACAAAGATCTTTCACCTGCAGATTCTAACCTGTCCCAATAAAGAAAAATGCCGTGACATAACATCAGGCAAAGATCCTCAAGGTAACAGCAATAGAGCAATCAATGTTGGCCTCAAGAGCATGCCTGTGTTTAGATTAAATCCCTGGTATATGCCTTGTTGATAAAAATTTTGTATTGGCTTTCAGGCTCAATGATGCTTGTGCGCTTTATCTTCAGCTAGGTGCAAAGGCGCTTTTGGCTATAGTCTTTTTTCTTTATAGTTTATCTTGATCACCATACCTAGGATCTTAGTAAAGTCTTGATTTTTAAGCATTTATTAAAATCCAGAAGTTTTTGGCTTAAAATCATTCCGCAAACCCGCATTCTATCGTGCTAAAAATTAGTGCAAAAGACCTCGATGCGGGTTTTTTGTTTGATTTTTTTGGAAACATACAATTCTGATACAAAAAGAGGTTGTTAGAAGTATTAAAAACGATCTAACAGATTGTTTTATAAAGGATTTTTATGGGGTATAGCAAGTTTCCATGGTATAATATACCAAACCAAACCAAACAAAGGAAAACTTGCTATGTCTTTATTATCTCAAATTAATCTCTATATTCAAAGAGCTGAACTCTTAAATATTTTAACCGTCTTCAGCAAAGAGCTTATTAATAATTTTGCCAGAAAAAATGGCACACTCAAAAGGCAAAGAAAAGTTACAATAGCTGAACTTCTCTCAGCTCTTTTAACATATGCCTCTACTAACCAAAACTCTAACAATATAACCTTTACTTTAAATGGATTTCATAAGTGCTATTCTGACATGTTTGGCATTGATATATCTTCAAAGGCTCTTCACAACCGTCTGCGTTCAGAGGGACTGCTTGAAGTTATGAAGAATACTATAGAAAACCTCTCTATGCTTGTTAAAGACGATACTAATGAAACTGGTCTGAAACTGCTTGAGGCTTACAGGCAGAGTGTCGGTGTTAATGATATTATCATGGTGGATGGCTCTGAAATCTCCCTTAGATACTCAGCCTATGACAACTTTAGCTGCAAGGCTAAAACACGTAATCCTGACAAGACCAACCCTGATAAAAAATCTGCCGCTATTAAACTGCATACGGGGTTTTCTATTGTAAATAATATGCCTACACATATTGATATTACGGAGGCTGTAGCCAATGAAAGAGAGCACCTGTCACCAGATATCTATGAGCAGGTGTTATATCTGTGCGACAGGGGATATGTATCTGAAGCTTTATATTTGCTACTTATATCCAAGGGGCATTATTTTATATTCAGAGGCAAGGAGAATTGCGCCTATAAGATTATTCATGCAATGGATGGCAACGGAGCCACGTTACATGAATTTGAAGGATGCAAACCATGTCAGCACTTAAATGGCAGCAAATATCCTCTGGTTGATATGGCTGTGCAGGTTAACGATGATACCGTTTTAAGGATGATTCGTATCTATAATCCTGTTGATGATAAATTTAATTATTTCATCACCAACATAGATGCAAGCCGTGTAGCAGCATCAGTTATAGCTGATACTTACAGGACGCGCTGGTCCTGCGAGATCATGTTTAAAGCACTTAAAAGTAGCAACAGCCTCTGCTCTATCAATTCGTCCATCAAAGAAATTATCCTGCTCTTTATTTATGCAAGTATTGGCTCAT
Source organism: Anaerobiospirillum thomasii (assembly GCF_900445255.1). NCBI lineage: Bacteria > Pseudomonadati > Pseudomonadota > Gammaproteobacteria > Aeromonadales > Succinivibrionaceae > Anaerobiospirillum > Anaerobiospirillum thomasii. The sequence goes on along the minus strand of NZ_UAPU01000005.1, from coordinate 1,217,672 downwards.
ACCTCATCAAAAAGCTTATAGCAAAACAGCTTCAGAAAAAGAAAAGAGATGACCAACGTAAAAAACGGGAAATATCTCTGTTAAAGATGGCTTCCTCTATCAGAGATATAGGACCATTGTTAAAAGCCATGGTCAAAGGCGCTAAGTCTACAATATACAATGAGATCAGCAAGTTTGAAGGTCTTTTAGATTCTATGATGCGAACTAAACCATCACAAAGGGATATAGATCTTAAAAAGGACGTAAGCCTCCTGGTCGATAAAATTTACAATACACACCATATGACGAAAGACTTTTTAATACCGCACAAAATTGATGTTACAATCAAGGCTTAAGTTCATGGGTATGCTTGATCACAGTCTTTTGATTTATAACTATATTCATCATTTATAAGAATTGTGTTAAAATTATGTAGATACCCCTCCTGAATTTGTGATTGGAAGGGGCGTATGGTAAATCACAAAGGAGCATAATATGTCACTTACCGTAGAACAGAAAGCAAAAATCGTCGCAGAGTTTGGTCGCAATGAGAATGATACAGGTTGCACAGAAGTGCAGATTGCACTTTTAACCTATAGAATTGCTGACCTGCAGCCACACTTCCAGGCCAATAAGAAAGATCACCACAGCCGTCGTGGTCTCCTGCGTATGGTAGCACAGCGTCGTAAGCTTCTTGACTACTTAAAAGCTTCAGACATTGAGCGTTACAGCGCCATTGTTGAGAAGTTAAAGCTCCGTCGCTAAGAGCGACTGGCGAGGGCGGTGTAAACCGCCCAATTTGTATATAGATCCATGGTGCAAAGAATTTAGTGGATCTTAAGTGGAGAATTTTTAATGAATTTAAAGCCTATCACCCGCACCTTTAAATACGGACGTCATACAATAACATTAGAAACTGGTGCAATTGGTCGTCAGGCAGACTCAGCCGTTTTGGCTTCAATGGATGATACAACTGTTCTTGCAACTGTAGTCTGCAACCGTCGTGAGCAGGTTGAAGGCCGCGATTTCTTCCCTCTTACCGTAAATTATCAGGAGCGCTCCTACGCTGTAGGCAAGATACCAGTAAGCTTCTTTAGAAGAGAAGGTCGTGCATCAGAGGGCGAGACACTGATTTCACGTCTTATCGACAGACCTCTGCGCCCATTATTCCCTGATGGCTTTGTAAACGAAGTACAGGTTGTTGTAACTGTAATGTCAGCCAATCAGGAAGTTCCAACCGATATTATTTCCATTATTGCCGCATCTGCCGCCCTTGCAAGCTCAGGACTGCCATGGAATGGTCCTTTGGGAGCTGCAAGAGTAGGTTTTATTGACGGTCAGTTTGTACTAAACCCAATTACCTCTGAGATTGAAAAATCAGATCTTGATTTAGTGGTTGCAGGCTCAAAGAAAGCTGTAGTTATGGTTGAGTCTGAGGCCAACATCCTGCCTGAGGACGTAATGCTTGGCGCTGTAATGTACGGTCACGAGCAGCAGCAGGTAGTCATCGATGAGATTGAGGCTTTTGCCAAAGATGTAGCCCGCCCTGTATGGGACTGGCAGGCTCCTGCTAAAGATGAGGAGCTTATTGCTGCAGTACACTCAGAGGCTAAAGAGAGTGTAGGCAATGCCTTCTTAATTGTTGATAAGCTTGAGCGTCAGAACAGATTATCTGAGATTGAAGAGAGCGTCATTGAAAAGGTTAAGGCTCAAAAAGAAGAGTGGGCTGAAAAAGATCAGGAAATTTCCAAGATTTTCTTTGAGCTTGAGCGCGATATTGTCCGTCAGCGTATTTTAGCAGGCGAGAACCGCATCGACGGCCGTACACTGCGCATGATACGCCCAATTACTGTAGCTACAGGTCTTCTGCCACGTGTGCACGGCAGTGCTCTTTTCACCCGCGGTGAAACTCAGTCTATTGCTACAGCAACTCTTGGCTCTGAGCGTGATGCCCAGACCTTTGAGGATATGACCGGTACCAGATCAGACAGATTTATTCTGCACTACAACTTCCCACCATACTGTGTAGGTGAGACCGGCCTTATCGGTTCACCAAAGCGTCGTGAAATCGGTCACGGCCGTCTTGCAAAGCGCGCCTTGCGTGCAGTTCTGCCAGATATGGACAATTTCCCATACACAGTGCGCATAGTATCAGAGATTACCGAGTCCAACGGCTCATCATCAATGGCTTCTGTGTGTGGCGGCTCACTGGCACTGTTTGATGCAGGTGTTCCATGTAAGGCTGCTGTTGCAGGTATTGCCATGGGTCTGGTTAAAGAGGATGACAGAGTTGCCATTTTAACTGACATCATGGGTGATGAGGATCATCTTGGTGATATGGACTTTAAGGTTGCAGGTACCAAAGAGGGTGTAACAGCTCTGCAGATGGATATCAAGACTGACGGTATTACCCGTGAGATCATGCAGCAGGCATTAACTGATGCCCACTCTGCAAGATTACACTTACTTGAGGTTATGTCACGTGCTCTGCCTGAGCCACGTACCGAGCTTTCCCCTTACGCTCCACGCATTGTAACCATGCAGGTTCCAACCGATAAGATAAAGGACATTATCGGCAAGGGTGGCTTTAATATACGTAATATTCAGTCAGACACCAATACCTCAATTGATATCTCTGACAACGGTACAGTTAAGATCTCAGCTCCAACAGCTGCCGCTGCCTGCGCAGCCACAGATCGTATCAATGAACTTTTAGTTGATGTAGAAGTAGGCAAGGACTATGAGGGCAAGGTAGTAAGTCTCTCCAAGTTTGGCGCCTTCGTCAGCATTCTTCCTGGCCGTGACGGTCTGGTGCACATTTCTCAGATTGCAGATGAGCATGTGGAGAATGTTGAGGATTATCTGCACAAGGGCGACACCATTAAAGTGCGCGTACTGAGCGTTGACAATCAGGGCAAGATCAGCCTGTCTATCAAGGCTCTGAATGAAAACAATGTTGCACAGGATCAGAACGAGTCTCAAAATGAGGTTCAGGATTGTGCATGTGAGGGTGAAAATTCTGCACAATCTTGTGAAGAAGTTGCAGAAAATTCGCAAACAGCGCATGAAAATAGTGCAACTGAGTCAAAAAGCGACAATCCTACATTATAATAGCTAAATCAGATATTCAGTACAGGCCTAGATAATATCTAGGCCTTTTTTTGGAGTGTAGAAAAATGCCGACAAGAGAGCACTTTTCATCCCGACTGGGCTTCTTGCTGATTGCGGCCGGATGCGCCATCGGTTTGGGTAACGTCTGGCGCTTTCCTTTTATTACAGGTCAGTATGGCGGTGCCTTATTTGTTTTAATCTATGTATTCTTTCTTTTAGCCTTTGGTGTGCCTTTGCTGTCAATGGAGCTGGCTATAGGCCGTGCCTCCAGACGTTCACTTGCTCAGTCATTTGAGGTTTTAACACCAAAATCTAAAATCTGGCGTTTAAATAAATTCTGGATGATAGCAGGTAACTATGTACTGATGTCATTTTATTCAGTAGTTACAGGCTGGATGCTCTTTTACTGTATCAAAGGCTTTACAGGTGAGTTTGGAGTAAATACCTCAGCTGCAGATGCAGGCAAAGCCTTTGGCGATATGTTAGCCTCTCCATCATCTATGCTCATCAACATGATAGCTGTAGTCTCTGTAGGTTTTGGTATCTGTGCCTTAGGTTTGCGCAAGGGTGTGGAGCGTGTCACCAAACCTTTAATGTTGCTGCTTTTTGCTTTGCTTATCTTTTTATCATTAAGATCATTTACCCTAGATGGTTTTAAAGAGGGTATTGAGTACTATCTGTATCCAAATTTTGAGAGCATTGAGAAATACGGCATTCTGCAGATTTTATCTGCAGCTATGGCTCAGGCCTTCTTTACCCTGTCTATTGGTATTGGTGCCATTCAGATTTTTGGTACCTATATGGACTCACGCTACAGTCTGGCAACAGAGGCTGTAACTATTACTCTGCTTGATACCACTGTGGCTCTGCTCTCAGGTCTTATTATTTTCCCTGCCTGCTTTACCTATGGCGTGCAGCCAAATGAAGGTCCAGGTCTTATCTTTGTAACATTGGTATCTATTTTCTCCAATATGGAAAACGGCTCCATATGGGGAGGCTTCTTCTTTATGTTTATGCTCTTTGCTGCACTGTCTACTTTGATTGCCGTATTTGAAAATATTATTGCCATTACCATGGAACTCTTTACCACATCACGCAGACGCTCTGTTATGGTCAACTTTGCTGTGATACTGGTACTGGCTCTGCCATGTCTGTTTGGCTTTAATCTTTTAAGTGATGTTCATCCTTTGGGCGGAAATTCAACCTTCCTTGATCTTGAGGACTTTATCATATCCAATAACATACTACCTCTTGGCGCTCTGTGTTATGTAGCCTACATAACCTGGAGAGGTGGCTGGGGTTTTGAAAACTATAGAAAAGAGGCCAATACCGGCAATGGTTTTAAGATTCCTGCCTGGGGTATTAATTATTACCGCTTCTTACTGCCTGTAGTAATTATTTTCCTCATCGTTAATAGTTATATGAGTGTTTTTGGCAAATAGCACCTGTCTGCCCTGCAAGGAGGGGCAGACAATTACAAAAAGGATATAATCATGTCAGATCGCGAACAGTTTGCCTCTCGCATTGGGTTTTTACTTATAGCAGCAGGATGTGCCATAGGACTTGGCAATGTATGGCGCTTTCCATACATCACAGGTCAGTATGGCGGCGCTGTCTTTGTAATTATCTATATTCTTTTCCTGTTATGTGTCGGTATGCCTATTCTGACCATGGAGCTTGCAGTAGGCAGAGCCTCTCGTCAGAGCCTTGGCAGATCATTTGAAAAACTCACACCAGGCAGTGCCTGGCGCGCCAACAAGTTCTGGATGATACCTGGCAACTATATATTAATGGGTTTTTACTCGCTGGTTACAGGCTGGATGCTCTACTATACAGTTGGCATGTTCTCAGGTACTCTTGCCTCAAACACAGAGCAAAGTCTGGCAGGAGAGGCTTTTGCTAAGATGCTTGCCACTCCTTCAGTGCAGTTTTTATGTACTTTATTTGTAGTACTGCTGTCCTTTAGTGTGTGCGCCTTTGGTCTGCGCCGCGGTGTGGAGCGTATTACCAAGCCTATTATGCTTATGCTCTTTGGTCTGCTTATTTTTCTGGCCGCCAGATCCTTTACTCTGCCAGGTTTTGAGGCTGGCATGTCCTATTATTTAAGCCCAAATCTTGAAAACCTGCAGGAAAAGGGTATTTTAAATGCCATTTCAGCAGCCATGGGACAGGCCTTCTTTACCCTAGGTCTTGGTGTGGGCTCAATTCAGATCTTCGGATCATATATGTCACGTAACTACACCATAGGCTATGAGGCTGTAACTATTACACTTTTAGATACTACAGTTGCTGTGCTTGCAGGCTTTATTATCTTCCCAGCCTGCTTCTCCTATGCTGTAGAGCCAGGCTCAGGCCCAGGTCTTATTTTCGTAACTTTGGTCTCTGTGTTCTCCAATATGGAATATGGCTCAGTCTGGGGCGGAATCTTCTTTTTATTCATGCTCTTTGCTGCTATATCCACATTGATTGCCGTATTTGAAAATATTATTGCCATCACAATGGAAGTCTTTGAGATAAAGCGTGTCAAATCAGTAATTATCAACTGCATTGCCATTTTGCTTTTATCCGTACCATGTCTGCTTGGCTACAATCTGTGGTCATCAGTACAGCCGCTTGGCGAGGGCAGTACCATACTTGATATGTATGACTTTGTGCTGAGCAAGAATATTCTGCCATTTGGTGCTATGTGTTACATATTGTATGTAAGTCTCAAACGCGGCTGGGGCTTTGATAATTATCTTGCCGAGATCAACACCGGCAAGGGCATTAAATTCCCATATTTCATGAAGTACTATTTCTTAATAGTTCTTCCAGTAATTGTATTCGCTCTGTTTATACAGGGTTATGTTGAAATCTTCGGATAAAGGTAGTTGACTATGTCAGAACGTGAACAGTTTAAAACAAGACTGGGTTTTCTGCTCATTGCAGCAGGCTGTGCCATTGGTCTTGGCAATGTGTGGCGTTTCCCTTACATTACCGGCCAGTATGGCGGCGCCATCTTTGTGCTTATTTATCTGGCTTTTTTGCTGGGTGTAGGTATGCCACTGCTGACTATGGAGCTGGCTGTGGGTCGTGCTTCACGCCGCTCAATTGCTCGCGCCTTTGAAATTTTAGAGCAGCCAAAGAGCAAGTGGCACTATAACAAATTCTGGTTAATCCCGGGCTCATATGTGCTGATGTCCTTCTATGGCCTTTTAACCGGCTGGCTGTTATTCTACTGCTACAAGTCCTTTACCGGCGGTTTTGCAGGCGGTGTGGACAAGGCTGCAGCTCAGATGCAGTTTGAACAGCTGCTCTCCAATCCTCTATACATGTTTGTGTGCATGACAACAGTTGTTGTAGTGTCATTTGCTGTAGTGGCTTTAGGTGTGGTCAAGGGCATTGAGAGAATCACTAAGCCTCTTATGATATTGCTCTTTATACTGCTTGTATTTATGGCTATAAGATCATTTACTCTGCCAGGCTTTGTTGAGGGTATTGAGTATTATCTGGCTCCTAATACCGAGCGTATTTCTGATGTGGGACTTCTTGAGATCCTCTGGGCTGCCATGGGTCAGGCCTTCTTTACCTTATCAGTAGGACAGGGCTCAATTCAGATCTTTGGTACCTATATGGACAAGCGTTACTCTCTGGCATCCGAGGCTACCTATATCTGTGGTCTTGATACTACTGTAGCTCTGCTTGCAGGTCTTGTGATCTTCCCTGCCTGCTTCTCCTATGGTGTACAGCCAGATGCTGGTCCAAGTCTGCTCTTTATTACTTTAACTACAGTATTTGCTAATATGGAGATGGGCGCCTTCTGGGGAGGTCTGTTCTTCCTGTTCATGCTCTTTGCCGCTCTCTCAACTCTTATTGCTGTATTTGAGAGTATTATTGCCATGACCATGGATCTCTTTGCCATATCACGTGTCAGATCTGTTATTATAAACTTTGTGATCATCATGTGTATGTCAATACCATGTCTGTTAGGTTTTAACTATCTAAGCTTCATACAGCCTTTAGGTGAAGGATCAACTATTCTTGATTTCCAGGATTTTATTATCTCCAATAATATCCTGCCTCTGGGCTCACTGTTCTTTGTTCTTTTTGTAACCTCAAAGACAGGTATGGGCTTTAAGAACTATCTGGCTGAATGTAATACAGGATCAGGCCCTAAGATTCCAGCCTTCCTGTTCTGGTACTATCGCTATGTACTGCCAGTTGTTATCATAATTCTGCTTATTACAGGTTATGTAAATATCTTTGGCAAGTAAAATGTAAAAACCTCTGCACTGCAGAGGTTTTAAAGTACAAAATAAAAAGGGTCTGTGTTATATAAGGCCCTTTGTCTTGTTATTAAAACATTTTTAAAATCTTCTGATATACTGCATCAGCAAGTTTTGCATGAGCTGTAGCTGACAGATGTACACCATCATCACCATCAGCCTGCGGCACAAGCTTTGAGGCATCTAAAAACTCAACATCTTTTTGTAAACACATCTGTTTGTAATACTCTGCCTGTTTTTTACTCTCATCAACTCCAGCATTGTACTCAAGGTTATAGGACTCATCTTCTATATATCTTACAGGCACAGGTGAGATAACAAGCACCTTTGGCACATCTCCGACATAGGTTTTCTCACGTACCATATCAATTAAAAGGCCAATGCGTCTGGCACTGTGTTCGGCTCTCTGGGCAATACTTTCTTTGACATCATTGGTGCCGAGCATAATGATGACAAGATTTAAAGGCAATGACTGTGTATAGGTATCTAAAAAAGTCTCAAGGGCATTTAAATTTACCCCCTGATAGGCAGAGCCTTTAAATGATGAGGTGGTGCGTGAGTTAAGACCTGCATTGACAACAGTTGAGTTATCACCTAAAAGCTTTTGTAAAATACCGCTCCAGCGGGTGTTTTTATCATAGCGTCTGGTCATCTGCCCAAGCTTTACGGGCACAAAGCCCCAGGTATTTGAGTCACCAAAACATAAAACTCTAAATTCGCTCATTGTAAGTCTCCTAAAAGCAATAACTTATTGTAAACCTTCACAGGCTTTGTGTGTAAAGCTAATGCAAAAGAAAGAGGCTCTTGTTCTGGCAGTCGCATTTTTTGCGCCAGAGTGGTGCCATGTAAAAGATTTATTGAAAAAAGCACAAAAAGAACAAAGATCTATATAAAAAAATAGATTTTTTACCTGTGACTACATTAAAATTAAAAAAAATTATCATATTTAAAACAGGATTGTATAAGCTTGAGCATTAATAAAATAACCATAGCCTACATGTCACCTACAGGTGGCACAGAGCGTGTGGCACAGGCAGTATATGAGGCATTTTCTGAGCAGCGCATATATCCTGTCATGTATGATTACCTAAAGCCACGCTCGCGCTCTGTAGTGCATCAGTTCAAAGCCGATGAGCTGCTTATTTTTATCTGTCCCACCTATTTTGGGCGTATGCCAAGCTGTCTTAATGACTTTTCAGGTCTGCGCTCGCGTAATGCTAAAGCCTTTATCATATCAACCTATGGCAACCGCACCTGTGGCGATCAGCCGCGCGAGATTGCTGCTATGCTCACACAAAAAGGTTTTGTGGTGGCAGGCTATGCGCAGATTGTCGTGCGTCACTGCCTTGATGATGTCCTAGGTGCCATGCGCCCTGATGACAGTGATATTGCGTATATAAAAGATAATATCTTTAAGATCTACAATCTTATTAAGGATTGTATGCTTAAGATGCCTTATCCTTTTGATACAGGACCTTATAGTGAAGAGCGCGTGAATTTTGCAGTGCCTGCCATTGTAGGTGATGCCTCATTGTGTGAAAAATGCTCATTGTGTGTAAAATTCTGTCCATGCGGTATAATAGATGCATACACATTTGAGGTGCCAGAGTCAAAAAAAGAGCAGTGCATGCACTGCACCTCGTGCATACACCACTGCCCGTATCATATAAGAGATATATGGCCAGAGGATAAAGAGCAGATTGCGCTCTTTTTTAATGAAGTAAAAAAAATTCATCAAAAGCCCAAGGCCAATACATTTCATATACAAAGGATTTAATGCAATGTGGATTAAATTAACCTGCCTTGTAGCAGCTGCGCTTGTGTACGGCAGCGCTGTTGCCACAACTGTCGATGTTTCGCTTGTAAGTGCCTCAGATGCAAAATACAAGACTGACCGTGAGGCCTTTGTACAGGCGCGCGATGCTATAAGACGCGGCGATGATGACAGGGCTAGACAGATAAGAAAGGGTATATCCAAAGACTATCCTTTAAATATATGGCTTGACTACTACAGCCTTTCAGTAAATCCTGATACCAGTAAATTCAAATCTGTAATTAAATTTATAAATGATAAAAAACATACCGAGCTCTCGCGCATTTTGCAGGATAAGTATATTGAATATCTCTCTGTTAAGGGTGAGTATAAAAAAGTAAATGTACTCATGCCAACCAAGCCTTTTTTGGAAAAGGATGCCATCTATAATTTCCAGAAGTCAAAGCTGTGCCGTTTTTATGAATCAAAGTGGCATTTAAGTCAGGCAACAGAGGATGCTCTTGCCTATGGCCGCTCTTTATATCTGTCACTGCGTGAGATGCCTTATGGCTGCTCTGCCTTTATGGGACTTATTAAAAGCAAGGGTTATATTACAGATAAAATTGCTCTTGAGAAATTTGAAAGAGCCTATGTTGAGCGCAGATATGAGAGTATTACCAAAGAACTGTCTGAGTCTTTGATGCAGACAAAGTATGCACAGCGTATCAGCAAGCATATGGCCTTTTATGATGATCCTCTGAGTATTTTTACAGATCTTGATAATAAAAATGCCGATGACAGACGTGTGGCCGTACTTGCCTTTCAGCGCTATGCCAATGTAGGCAAAGATGATGCGCGTGACTATCTTGAGCGTTTTATCAAAAAATTCAGTCCAACACAGGTAGAGCTTGTTGCCATTAAAAAGACCATAGCCAACAACTGCCTCGCCCGCTCACGTCCTCTTGATGATGTCAAATGGGTTGATGCCAATCTACCTGCTGTGGCCTGGAGCAATGAGCTAAAGGAGCAGAGATTAAGACGTGCTGTGTATTTTTCACAGTGGGATATTGTCTATCAGCTGCTTGAGCATATGCCATCAAATTTCCAGGAACAGATCAACTGGCAGTACTGGAAGGGCATATCAGCTCAAAAGCTTGGTTATAAAAAGCAGGGCCTTGAGATTTTAAAGAAGGTAGCAAAACAAAGAGATTTCTTTGGCTTTTTAGCTGCACAGAAACTAAATCTGTCTTATGCCTATAATCATTTAAAGCTTGATAACAATGCCTCATGGGCGGCTCTTGTTAAAAACAATATGGCTGTAAGACGTTTTTTTGAGCTTGAGGCCATAGGCGACAGCAATGCCTCTGTAGAGTGGAGTGAGCTTGCTAAAAGCTCAAGTAACAATGATGCCCTGCTTATGGGGCAGTGGGCCTTGCAGACAGGCAATATACGCTATGCTATAGATATGGTGGTCAAATCAGGCCGCTGGGATGCTCTCTCTTATCGCTTCCCAATCCCTTATCTTGAGATCTACAAAAAAGAGGCGCGCAGCAATAATGTAGCGCTCTCCTTTCTCTATGGTATTTCCCGTCAGGAGAGTATGCTAAATGCAACTATAAGATCGCCAGTTGGCGCTGTAGGTCTGATGCAGCTAATGCCAGGTACAGCCAAATTTGTTGCAAAAAAGAACAAGTGGAAATATAAAGGAGTCTCATCACTTACCAATCCTGAGGTTAATATCAAATATGGTAGCTACTATATAAAGGATATGCTTGGCAAATTTGATAACAATAGGGTGCTGGCTGCCTGTGCCTACAATGCCGGTCCAGGCCGTGTGCCACAGTGGCTGTCAAAGGATGGCAAAAAACGCAGTGTCGATGTCTTTGTTGAAAGTATTCCTTTTTTAGAGACCAGAAAATATGTGCAGAATGTAATCTTATATGATGCTATCTACAATTATCTTCTTACAGGTAAAAAAGGCCATCTGCTCAGGAAGCATGAGCTAAATTACAGGTACTAAAATGATGCAGGGAGTGTAGTTTTAACACTCCCTGAAAAATTTTAAAAAAACTCTTTACAAATAATAAAAATTTGCTATTATATCAACCGTTGCCCAGGTGGTGAAATTGGTAGACACGCTACTTTGAGGGGGTAGTTCGCGAGAGTGCGGGTTCGAGTCCCGCCCTGGGCACCAAGATAAATACCCATCAATCCCTCAGTTCTGAATAATAAATCCATCCCTAAGATCGCACACCAAACATACCGAGAATCAATCTTAATTTCATGACCAGAAGCCGGTCGCCGGACGCGACCAGATCTTCTTTTTTTAACTATCGTTTAAAGCTAAAACCCTCTTCTTTGGCATATGCTGCACGTGTCAGCGTATCTAATGGCTCAATGCCAAATGAGCGTATTAACTCAGACTGCCTTTTTAATATTCCTCCAGAGAATATTATAGATCCATTTTCTTTATCAATAGTGGCCTCTATAGCCTCCAGAGAGCGCAGTGTGCCTCTAAATGAGTTATGACAAAGCTTTACAGGATGCAGATTGTTTTTAATCTGCTCTTTATTAAAGACTTTATTAGCCTCGAGCATTTGTCTTTGCACCTCTGATGCAAGAGACAGTATGAATACTTTGGCATTTACTGTCTTATCGGTGGAGGCATTGAGTGTAGAGCCTCCAAGCTCGCCTTTAATTATACTATAGCCCACCTCTACATTATTTCTCTGCGCATATATTTCATTTGCCTCAATAACATTATCCACACAGTCAGAAACCAGAACTCTGGTGGCTATTTGTCTGCATAGCCTTGATATGGCATAGTACCTTGGGTAATAGCGTTGTTGAGGCTGCTCCTTTTTGTCAAAAGAGGAGTCAGTGTCTGCAACCTCATCACTATATTGAAATAAATCAACGAGCTTGTCTTTTAAAAGATTGGTATGAGCGGCAGTAAGCTCAGATGGCTCCTTACCTGCAATAACCTCCTGCCAGTTGCTGGCTATATCATAGGCATCATTGAGCTCTTTTACTAAAACACGATATTTATTCATGCTCTCTTCATATATCTCGCGGGAGAAAATAAAGTGTACATACAGAGTTTTCTCCTTTTGCCTTACAGGCTTGTAAGACTCATTATTTTCTCTTGCCATTTTACTTAGAATCTTCTGTGTATAAGACCATGGGAGCTGTATAGTCTTTCCTGCAAGCAGTTTAGGAGCAGTGTCTGTAATATCTGCGCTACTGCTAAAAACCAGACCCCTGTCTCTTAGCAGATCGCGTGATATGGCATCTACCTGCTCTTTGATAAGTTTGCTCTTGGCTATATTACAGTTGCACACAAAGGATATATTATGCTCAAGCATGGCCGAGATATTGTTGATAGACCAGAATCCCCTGTCACAGACTAAAGATATATTGTCGCCGGCGCCTCTGTCCACAAGCTGCCTGCATACTGACTCCACAGTCAGCACATCTGTAATATTGCCTGCATATGTAACAGTGGAAAACAGCTCATGTGTGCTCTGGTCAACCAGTGTTATAAAATTAATAACCTTGTTGTCTGTACCGCTTTTAGATTTGCCGTACTGTGCCTTAGTCAGGCAGTTGCCGGCATTATCTACGTTAGTATGAAATTTCCGGGTTTCAATCTCGGTTGATCTTATTAATAACCAACACCAAATCCTATATATATCAATCAATGAATCTGATCTTTAATCTTTAAATCTTGGTTTTAACTATAGATCCGGGACGTTTTATATCATTCCTAAATTTGCTCTTGAATTCCTAATCTTCTCGCCTGATCCTGATCTTGTAATCGCAGTTCTGCCTTTTGCACATATCTTATGTTATGCAAACCTTTATTCTTAAGCATATACATCAGATCTTATTGCATTATTTTAATGCACTCGTCTACAACGCAGCTCTTTTTATGGCTACTTTATGTAAACTATTGAACATTGTTAGAATCAACTAAAAAGTTGTTTTGCTAGGATATTAGAAGGAGAGGTGAGCTCACTTCCGCCAAGAATAAAGAGCTCACACTACTTGAATGTTTATTTTAACACAAAATTTATTTTCTAATATTGATGAGCTCAATGAAGCCATCAATAATGGCCTTTCAAAGCCTATAAGATTGCTTTTACATAAAGATGCTTTTCAATATTTAATCTGTCCACTCTGTAATAAGAAACTCAAATTTAAAGCTTATATTAGCAAGGCCAAACGCCTGATCTATGGAGTGAAAATTACAGTGCTTATTCCTCAGATGTTTTGCGAAAACAAAGATTGTAATTGTGGTGCTTGCAAGAAGCATAAGGTGTCACGTTACCATCTTGTACAGCCAGATATTTTTGAGCCTGGCCAAAGTCATTTAAAACAAGTTATTGAAGACTATATAGCAGCAGAATCAGAAAATGTACAAAATAAAGATTTAGAAGCTCGCTGCGGTGATCTCAGTCTATTTAAACAAGAATGTAAGAAAGTATTAAAGCTGATACAAAGATGGAAATATCATATAAAACAGTTTAACTCTCTCAAGCATAGAGTATTTAAATTTTTTGATATTACGGTTTCATGCCTGACGGCCCCTAGGTTCTGCCTGTTGCTCCATAATAGTGAAAATATACAAAATGCCATACTTATGCGCTTTCGTACAGCAAATAACGACTAATTTTTAAAAGTCCTTAAAATACCCTTTGTTGAAGACAAACATGGGGTTTGTCATATTTTTTTAAGGAACTTTTAATGACAAAAAGACAGCATTTGAGCGCAGACAAGCTCAAAGACATAGCCAAGCTTATTCTTGGAGGGCTGAATAATACCCAGATTGGAGCTAGAGTTGGTGTCTCCCGTTTTACTGTATCGCACATAAAAGAGAGGCTGTTTAAAGCAGACATCTGCTCCCGATACTCTCTTGAGCTTCTTAGTAATCAGCAACTTGTAGATATATGCTATCTGGCATCAGGTACAGATAATGGTACTCAGGAGGAGCATGTCTCCCGCTCAGAGTTTATGCCAGATTTTTTGGAGATGGCTGTAGACCGCCTGGAAAGGCATATGAGCAAGCAATTTTATTATTTTAATTACATGGAAAACTGTATTGCCAATAAATGGCACTACTTATCTCGCAGTCAGTTTTATCATTATTTAAAAAAGGCAGAAGATGAGCTTTTTGCAAAAACGGCTGATCCAGTATTTATCATGGACAAGACATATGGACTAAGCTGCGAAATTGATTTTGCCGGAAAAAAGTGTGCTCTGACACTTCCTGGAGGCGTTAAGACAGATTTTAATGTATTTGTAATTGTGTGGTCTGCCAGTTGTTACGTTTTTGCAAGATTCGTAGAAAGACAGACCACAGAGGCTACATGCATAGCTATAAGCGCTGCATTTAAGCACTTTAACTGTCTACCCCAGGAAATAATACCTGACAATGCCAAAGCATGGGTAGAAGATCACTCTATTATATCAGAGCCTATCATAAATAAATCATTTGAAGACTTTATGTCGCGTTTTGATGTATTTGTACATCCAACATCACCACGTGCGCCAACTCATAAATCCAGGGTTGAATACGCTGTAAGGTTAATAACTGAACGTGTTATCAACAATTATGACAGTGACACACCAAGATCACTGGAGGAACATAACCACCTATTACAGGATCTGATTGAAAAGCGTATTAATCAGGCCCAGCTGCGTGGAGATTTAGAGCAAAACAGAGCCTATCTGTTTGAGCATTGTGAAAAACCTAAAGCCCGCGCCATGATCTCTACCATACCTCAATTTGCCCATATCTATATCCTCAAAGTGCCTCGTAACTACCATATAACATTTGGTACAAATAAATATTCTGTCCCATATACCTATATAGGTCAGGTGGTAACAGTCAGAGTGTATGAAAATATATTAACAATATCATGCGATGATCGCCTTATTGCCACGCATCCTATTAATTTTGCACAAAATAACAGCGTCAATACGATTAGAGCACATATGCCTGAGAACCACAAGGCCGTTCAAGATGAAAGGAAGTATTTAAAGATTGAACAGGCGCTGGATGAAGCTTTTAATCTCAGTAAAAATCTGCACTCATACTGTTCATGGAAAAATAAGCAAAAAAACGGACATGCCCTCAAAGCATGTGTTGCGGCCATTAATTTCTATAAAGGATCTGCCAACACAGAGCTTGCTGATAAGACATTCATGAAAATAATGCAGATGGAACCAGCTGTTAGAAACATAACAAATTTAGTCCAAATTTATAAGCAGATGGTATCAGAGTCTTTAAAACCGCGTGAGGATGATATTGCCGATATAGCCTGTACTGCAGAAGATCCCGTCATCAATGAGCCCAGATCTGACAAAGCCAGTGAGCAAGGTAATTTAACATTTAGTGTTGATGACGATGGTGTTCTGCGCAACTCTAGAGATGTGGCTATGGCCAGAAAATTGGGTAAAGCACAGGAGAATAAATAATGTCAAATGAACAAACTTACACTCTAACTGAAGATGAAAGCCGTATAATAAAAGCTTTTAAAGACATTCGTTTAAAAGGCCTTGCTCTGGCCTTTCATCGCCAGTTTACAACGCCAGACATATTTAGCGGTTTGACATTTAATGAAAGACTGCTGATGGCGCTTCAAGAGCATATTGATTATGCTAATGAGGTTAAAGGTCAGACGCTGTTAAAGCGCAGTAAACTCAGAGGAAATCAAGATTTAGATTTTATTTTAAGGAGTGAAAAGAGAGGGCTTAGTAATACAACTATGGCAGAGCTTGCCTCGCTGAGTTTTGTAGTTAAAAAACAAAATGTCATAGTACGAGGAGCATCTGGAACAGGTAAGACAGAGCTCATATGCAATATCGGTAGAAGAGCTTGCCTCAGAGGCATGAGTGTACAATATACAATAGCCAATGATCTCCTAGAGCAATTCTCTATATTTAACGTAGAGCAAAGACTTAAATTCAGAGAAAAGCTTAAAAAGGTGCACCTGCTGATAATAGATGATTTATTTTTGACCGACTTTTATGAAGCCAGGTATGCTAAATATCTTAATGATATTTTAAATGATCGTATTAATACTGCGTCTACACTGATAGCAACACAGCTTACATCTGTAGGTATGGCTAAAAGGTTTGTAAATATTGATGCAGCCATAACAGATGCTGTAACTAGGCGCATTAATCAGTGTGTACAGGATATTACACTTCTGCCATATGACTTTGTCTAGGAGCTTGTCGTGTATAAGTTAAAAATATTAGGCCGTCTTGCATTTAATAATGACAGTAACTGTCTTTATATTGATGACTATGAAATAAATATAGGAGATACCATCTATCTGAAAAAAAAGGATAGACATGGCAAATCAAAATGGATCTCCCATATGGTCGATTTTAATTTAAACAGCCATGAATGGTTTCTAGGAGGTAAACCAATGAGGCCGCAACTTCATCTTGGCAGAGTTGTTAAAATCGATATCATTTTATAACACAAAAACCCTGGCCTAGTGTCAGGGTTTTATCTCTAATAAGCCTATATAAAAGCTATATTTATGGCGTCAGTTTACAGAGTAACTGCCTAAAGATCTGACGTGCTATACAAGATCAATAGATGATGTAACGGAAGTACTGTTTTGGTGCAATAGGAACTTCTGATAACCCTCAGGATCTGACGATGCCTTTAAAGATGGCATGATTACCAGAAGGATTTAATAGACAAAAGATCATGTGTAAGAAGAGCGGAAATACTGATTTAGGTCAGGATCAGATGTATAAAAACAGTATTGAACAAAAGTAGGCAGGAACTACTGCTAGAGTTTAGGACAAATTTTAGCTCAAGATCAGATGAGATTTAATAGGAATTGGTGTCGTCCGTTTTCAAGATCTAATACTGAGGCACTACCGGATCAGATGAGATTTTAGACCGGATTTTCCATTAGTACCATCAAGAGCCAGAAACTGCATGTGCTTATTGCCATTTTTCTTTTTATGATACTGAGTTTTAAATTTGGCAAACTCATTTATAACGCCGTTTTCATCTATGTATTTATACAGTCTCTGTATATGATCTTTATAAGAGTTTATATCTAAATCAAGAGCGTGCTCTCTGACAAAAGCCTCAATCTCATAAGATATAGATTTAATACCCTTGGACAGACAGGTCATTATCATGTATACCAGCAGGATGTATTTGTCATCAGGCATAATCTTTTTAAGGATATTAAATGATGGCATCTTATCCATAAAGGATTTGAGCAGATAATAATCGCCAAACTTACGAGCAGTGCCGCAGGTCTTGTGGGTGGCAGAGCCAGAATTTCTAGCAACAGAGGCCTTGGTGCGTATGCCGGGTTTAGATGGATTTGCTTTAATATCATCCAAAATATCCTGAGAGTCGGCAAGTTTTTGTTTTATTTCCTTGATTTCAGCTTCTGAGCGTCTTTCGTACTCAAACTTTCCCTGTCCCACACGTATAACCTTCCATGGAATAAACTCAGGATTTTCAGAGAGAAAGTTAATACTAAAAACACACTCACCAATACCATCTTTGCTTTTGATAGATCCAATCTGAGTTGGTGCCACACGGGTTGAATAGCCTTTTTCAGCATTCCATACAGATTTCCCCTGCAAGAGAGCATAGGCATAGGTTCTCTTGCTGGCAACAACGTTCTTGAAAACTGGGTGATTTTGATTCTTATCTTTACTGGCCATGATGTCCTCCTATTGGGTAAATCGTACCATAAAACAAGAAAAAAGTCAAGGCATTTAGAAAAATAATTCAAAAAAAATTTGATTGATAACAAGGAATTTTTGGTAGGATAAAGAAAAATAAAAAAAACTAGGTATTTTTAACCTGCGATCTCAGGGATCCATATACTAATTATTAAAGATCACGATATATCGCGTTTCTTATATTGTCATTTGTGATAAGACAGGACATATAAAATATCCTGCATAGGCAGGCATAAACTGCAAAGCTAAAAGCAACAGCTTAACTGCAGCAAAGGCTTACGTAACTGCAGCCTTTACTAAGCGTGTATTATGACTCCACATCAAAGTGCATGAGCTCATCAAGCTCGCGGTGCAGCATTCTACTCTCGCCTATATTCAGCTCTATAAGTCTGCGCAGTGATGATATAGACTCAAGATCTATATGCAGACACTGCAGACCGACCATTTTGCCACGCTTATGACGGCAGATGCACTGCATGCGTATTTTGTTACTGCCGCCAAGACGGAACTCGATGTCATACTTGTGGGCTATAAAGACATCAAAGTCATGAACAAGCTTTATAAGGGCACCATTTAAAGACACATCAATTATCTTTATTTCAGTACGCGTATCTACGAAGTCAGAAATTAACACTCCGTGCAACATCATTGAAACGCGTGAGTATTTTCTTCTGTTTTCCATGTTACCCCTTAATTTATTAATATACGTCAGCTTGAAGATACAATGGTGTTAATCAGTCTCAGACCTATAATAAGTCTGTCTTCACTTTTAAATCTAAGCTCAAGACATTTACCTACCTGTGACAGATCTTTTTTGAGTGTGGCCATTTTAAGCTCATTAAGATCCTCTGCGTATTTATCATTAAAACGCATAAGATATTCAGTTGTGCCTTCAATTTTTGGCATAACCCTGTTGGCAATGGATAAGGAGCGCCCTGAGGCATTTTCCATAAGCTCAATTATTTTAGGATAGAGATCGAAATGACCGTGGGAGACATAATCAATCAAATGCTCACAGAACTCGGTTATCTGCTCATAGGAAGGAATATACTCAAGCTCGTTCATCTCTTTGTGTAAAGGGAGATTTAAAAGCTTCATATACAAGACAACAAGCTCCTGTCTCTGCTTAATCATGTCATTGATCCAGGAATAGTTCTTGTCAACTTGTTGCAGTGTTGTATTAAAGCCGCAAAGCTCTTTATCACTCATAAAAGATCTCCTTTACAGAGGATAGAAACTGATCCTAGCATAAAGCAAGAGTGATAAAAAAAGTGTTATTTAAATCATAAATACTTTATTTTAATGAGAATTTAATTGTAAAAGTTATATAGTACGGAAGTGATAATGCGTAAGTAAATATTTTGTCGACACAGATAGAAGTGCCGGCTCAGACCGGCACTGCAGATAAATTATTCAAGTTTGGCTATGAGCTTTTCATTGTGCAGATCCTTTTTAAAGGTTGCCACATTGCTCTCAAAACGTTGTCTTTGTTTGGCCACCACTGTAGCATCTGAATTGCTTGGTAATTTGACGCGCATGGCATTGACAGGCTTGTTGTTGATACGCAGCTCATAGTGTAGATGCGGACCTGTGGACATACCTGTATTGCCAGAGCGGGCTATGATGCTGCCAGCCTTGACTCTCTGTCCTGGTTTGACATTCATCTTGGACAGATGCATATACACAGTTGAGTAATTGCCTCTGTGTCGCAGCACAATATAGTAGCCTGCACCCTTGCTGTAGCGGGCAATATCCACCACACCATCGGCCGGAGCCACAATTGGGGTACCTATGCGCACGGCAAAGTCAGTGCCATTGTGCGGACGATACTGTCCTGTTACAGGATGTCTGCGGTTTGGATTAAAGTGTGATGAAATAATAACCTTACCGTTGATAGGGAAACGTCTAAAGGTACCTGAGGCTGAGTTATAGCCTTTTTCGTCATAATACTTGTCATCGCCAAGATGTCTGAAGGTAGCAAGCTTGCCAAGACGGGCCAGATTAAACTCAATGGCATTGATCTTGCCCTCGCCTTTGTCATCTGAAAAGAGCACACGCATGGTGTCACCTGGCTGCAGGTGGCGGGTAAACTGTATGCGGCCTTTAAACAGATCTGTAATTTTGGCAATCTCATTGTAGGTAAGACCGCTCTCATGGGCAGCAGTGGAGAAGGCCTGACCCGGGCCTAAGGTGACAAGCACCAGACGGCCACGCTTTTTATACAGTGGAATTTCCTCTGTCTGTGTGGCAGGGGCCATACTGTCCTTGCCAGTTGCAGACTGAGCTACAATGTCGCCACCGCTCTCTTGTACATCTGAGGTCTTGCTCTTAAGATGGGCCCCAATACTTTCCTTTACCGCTGTAAAGTCACTGGAGTTTATATTATCTCTGTAAAAGCGAATCTGTGTGTCCTTGTCAATCTGCTTTACAAAGGCTAAAAGATTGTTCTTTTCATCAAGCAGGAAGGACAGTGAGTAGCCTGTACGCAGATTGGACAGAGCCTTTCCTGCATCCTTGTTGGAGGTTATAGCCTCAAGGGTGGCATAAGGTATGTTCAAATCTGAAAAGACAGAGGAGAGTGTATCGCCGCTGGCAATATCCTCGACAAACCAGCTGCTCTGCGAGCGTCCTGTCTTATCACGTATCTTTTTATCAAGCTCAGTGTCAGCATCGGCTAAAAGCTGATCTGAGATATTGTCATCATAGTTGTCAAGAGCGTCGCCCTTGGTGTCAATAACAATCTGATTGTCAATCTCGCTTATTGCGTGCTTGCTCTGACCATCTATATCCTTGGTGTAGTGACTTGACAGCACCTCGGCTAACGACTGTGTTGGATTGATAATGTCTACAGATGAAGGCTCTACAATCTCACCATTTTCATTGACAAAAATCTCTTCATAACTCTGCTGTGAGGCAAGATTGTAATTTTGAGTTTTAGATACAAAAAAAGATGAGCAGATGGCAAGTACAGCTGTAGATAAGATAGCATAGGTATGCTTTTTTGAGATTGGCATCAGCCAGGCCTGAGATGAGCTTTGAATATGCTGGCCTGAAATATAATCTTCAAATTTCATTGAATTATAGGAGTTTTTATTATCTTTGCTGTATAAATTGCGCACAAAAACCACGATAGCCCTTCCCAAGGTTAAGAAAGCTCCATCATAGAATGTAATCTTTAAAAGTTATCAGGTTGGCCTGAATTATAATTAATATTTTTAGTTACATAATCAACGTTTTTGATAAAATTTTCAAGTAAAATTTACGAAAAAATTTTAATTGAGGAAATTAGTGTGATATTCGGGGAAAAGTTCTATCCAAAATTAAAAAAAATGAGTCCATGGCGTCAGTCTCTTTTTGCCCTGGTGCTCTGCCAGCGTATGCTGCCAAATTTTGCTCTGTATGCCCAGCAGAAAAACGTGGGGGGCCTTAGTGAGTTCAACTACTGTTTAAAAACTCTCTGGCACTTTCATCAGGAAAAATTCAATCACATTGATTTAGAGCAGACTCTTGATGTCTTTACACCTTTTACGCCAGATATAAATGATGATGACTATTCACTTGGCGATATGTATGCTCTAGATAGCGCTCTGACTCTAACTGCCGCCTTTGATGCCATTATTATGCACGAGGGCAATGAAGCTGAAATTGCCTCACGTACCTCTATGTCAGGTGTACTGCGCCTGGTGCAGATGGATTATGAGGATGATGTGGATGAAGATACACTGCGCGAGGATGAGCGTGTTGACAATGAGGTCAACTTTCAGGTGGCCATGTTTGAACTAATTGCCGCGGCTAAAAGAGACAGTGAGCTGGTGCACAACCTAATCCGTCTTGGTATCAATGGCTTTGTGTCAAATATTGGTATTGAGCTTGCAGATGAGCTGCACTCTCTGTGTGACGAGTATATAAGTACAGGTAAAAAAAGATCCTGATAAAATCAGGATCTTGAGTATCTTTACTGGCTATGCCCTATTTTCTGTTCAAGGCTCTGTGGGCAATGTCGCTTCTATAGAACATACCGTCAAATTTAACCTTGTTAATAAGGCTGTAGGCTCTGTCACGGGCCTGCTGTACACTCTCGCCAAGGGCGGTTACACACAGCACACGGCCGCCTGAGGTTACAATCTGATTGTCCTTTAGAGCAGTACCGGCCTGGAAGATCTTGGTGTCACTCTCAACAGTATCAAGACCTGTGATTACATCACCTGTCTTTGGAGACTCAGGATAGTTTTGGGCTGCAAGTACTACACCTAAGGCAAAGCGTGGGTCGTATTTAACTTCCTCATTGGCAAGACCGCCCTCCTGTGTACCGCACAGACAGAGTTTGACCAGATCTGATTGCATACGCAGCATAATAGGCTGTGTCTCAGGATCGCCAAAGCGGCAGTTAAACTCAACTACTCTAGGATCGCCGTTCTTGTCAATCATTAAACCCGCATAGAGGAAACCAAAGTATGGAATGCCATCATCTCTCATGCCCTTTAATGTAGGGTTGATGATGCGCTCCATTACCTTCTTGTAAACCTCATCTGTGACACATGGGGCAGGTGAGTAGGCTCCCATGCCTCCAGTATTTGGACCTGTATCATTGTCGCCTACACGTTTGTGATCCTGTGAGGTGGCCATTGGCAGGGCATTTATAGAGTCTGACATGACAATAAATGATGCCTCCTCACCTTCCATAAACTCCTCAATCACCACAGAGGCGCCGGCATCACCAAAGGCATTATCCTCAAGCATATGCTCAACAGCATCAAGTGCCTCCTGCTCGCTCATGGCTACAACAACGCCTTTGCCTGCTGCAAGACCGTCAGCTTTGATGACAATAGGGGCACCCTGCTGCTTTATATACTCCTTGGCCTCATTGCAGTCATTAAAGACCTTGTAGGCTGCAGTTGGGATATTGTGACGGGCTAAAAAGTCCTTGGTAAAGGATTTTGACCCCTCAAGCTGAGCTGCAGCCTTGGATGGGCCGAAAATCTTAAGACCATGGGCTTTAAAGGCATCAACCACACCTAAAACTAAAGGAGCCTCAGGGCCTACAATGGTAAGATCGATTTTCTCATCAAGGGCAAATTTAAGCAGGGCATCAATATCAGTAGCCTTGATAGGTACATTTACAACCTTGTTCTCAAGTGCTGTACCTGGATTGCCAGGGGCTACATATACAATATCTGCAAGCTCTGACATGGAGGCTCTGTAGGCAAGAGCATGCTCGCGACCGCCGTTACCGATTACTAAAACTTTCATATCTGTATAAGGCCTATCTTATATAAACTACACAAGATACAGCCCATCTCCTTTTAAAATCAAGACAAGAGCCAAAGCTCTGGTGGATAAATCAATATACGTGTCTGCATATTAAAAAAGTGTAAAAACCTCTGACAGATCAGAGGTTTTTAATTAATATTTAGTGGCGGAAGTGACGCATTCTGGTAAAGACCATGGCAATGCCATGCTCATTGGCAGCATCAATTACTTCCTGATCGCGTATTGAACCGCCTGGCTGAATAATGCACTTGATACCGGCCTTGGCTGCCTCATCAATACTGTCTCTGAACGGGAAGAAGGCATCAGAGGCCAGGCAGGCGCCCTCAAGTGATAGGGAGGCATCTGCAGCTCTTAGCTTGGCAATACGGGCAGAGAAGACACGTGAGGTCTGACCGCAGCCAATACCTACAGTCATCTTGTCCTTGGTGTAGACAATGGCATTGGATTTGGTGTACTTGCATACCTTCCAGGCAAAGAGCAGCTCATCAAGCTCATCCTTTGAAGGTTTGCACTCAGTCACTACCTCAAGATCATCAAGGGCTACAGTGGCAATGTCAGCATCCTGCACCAAAAGACCGCCGTTGACGCGCTTCATATCCATGCGCTTGTGATGCTCATCAAGTGAACCTGTCTTTAAAAGACGTATATTCTTTTTGACAGCAACAGCCTCAATGGCCTCATCTGTTACATCAGGAGCTACAATAACCTCACAGAACTGATTGTCAACAATGGCCTTGGCTGTAGCGCCATCAAGGGTTCTGTTAAAGGCAATAATACCGCCAAAGGCTGACTCGCTGTCACAGGCAAATGCCTTTTTGTAGGCAGTGGTCAGATCATTATCAATAGCTACACCGCAAGGATTGGCGTGTTTTACAATAACACAGCATGGGGCGTCAAATTCGCGGACGCACTCAATGGCAGCATCTGTATCTGCAATATTGTTGTAAGAGAGCTCTTTGCCCTGCAGCTGTACGGCTGTGGCAATGGAGGCCTCTGAGGCATTGACATCCCTGTAGAAGGCTGCATTCTGATGAGGGTTTTCACCATAGCGCATATTCTGCAGTTTGACAAACTGCATATTTATAGTACGTGGGAAGTGACGCTGTGCACCATCGTCAATACCATAATCAGGAGCTTTAAGACCAAAGTAGTTGGCAATGGCACCGTCATAGGCTGCAGTGTGCTCATAGGCCTTGATGGCAAGATCAAAACGCATCTCATAGGTAAGGGACATATTGTTCTTATCCATGCACTCAATGATGCTGCCATAATCTGCTGCATTGACCACAATAGCTACATCCTTGTGGTTTTTGGCAGCGGCTCTGACCATTGTAGGACCGCCAATATCAATATTCTCAATGGCCTTTTCAAGTGAGCAGTTAGGATCTGAAACAGTCTTTACAAATGGATAGAGATTGACGCAGACCAGATCAATTGGCTTGATTCCATGCTCGGCCATAATGGCCTCATCTGTACCGCGACGCCCAAGAATGCCACCGTGAATCATAGGATGCAGAGTCTTTAATCTGCCATCCATCATCTCTGGGAATGTGGTGTAATCTGAAACCTCTGTTACAGCAACGCCATTTTCTTCAAGCAGTTTTGCAGTACCGCCTGTTGAGAGAATCTCAACATTGCGTTCTGCTAAAGCTCTAGCAAATTCAAGTACGCCAGTTTTGTCTGAAACACTGATTAAAGCTCTTTTAATTGGGCGAGGCTCAACCATGACCGGTTTTCTCCTGTAGATAGTCGATAAAAAAAGATGGCCTATATTTTACTATATTAAGACTACTTTTTAAGCCTTTTGCCTATATTTATCCACATCTGATTTTTAAAAAAAGTTTAATAAAGATAATATTTGTCCGGTAAACACGATAATAAAGCGCATAAGATTGGTATTTGTTGCAAGTTTGCTGGTTTTTAGGTGTAAAAATATAACAATTTTCTGTACAATCTGCTCCTGTTAGTTTTTTTAATCGCTTTTGTCATTAAAGTATTGATTAATACGGTAAGTTGTGATGAAATTTACAGCAATCAATAAGTTATAAAATTTCAGTTTTGTTATTTGCAAAAATAAAGGAAAATTTTTATGAATAAGTCACAGTTAATTGAAGAGATCGCAAAGCGTTCTGGTTTAACTCAGGCCGGCTCACGTCGTGCTTTAGATGCGCTGTTAGAGACTATTGGCGAGGCTTTAACCGAGGGTGATCGTGTACAATTAGTTGGCTTTGGTACTTTCAAGGTTACAGAACGTAAGTCACGTGAAGGCCGTAACCCTAAGACCGGTGACGTAATTCAGATTCCAGCCTCTAAGACTCCTTCATTCACAGCAGGCGCTGAATTAAAGAAGGTTGTAAACGGCCGCTAAGCCTGACTTAAATTAAAGGCGCAGTTGAGATAAACTGCCACTTTTAAGTTAAACTGATCCAGCTGTCTGCTGGATCTTTTTTTTTTCACCTTTGTTCAGAATAGGCTTTACAGTCAAACCGCTCTAAATTCTTACTAAGACCAGTCATTTTAAATACAGTAGCCACATCCATGGCTATCCTGTGTCCTTCATTTTGAGAGTGGCAGTTCACATATCTTTTAAAAGATATGAAAATAGATAATTTTTTAGTGATAAATTTTGTACAATCTAGGTATTAAAGATCTGAATTTAAATTACTTAAACAAAATTTTAGAGGTTTCATATGGCACTTCATGAATTTGCAGGTAAAAAGGCCCGTGATGAGGATCTGACCAATATCCCACGTCTGATGGCTGCCTATTATTTAAATTGTCCTGATATGGAAAATCCTGAAGAGCAGGTAAGCTTTGGTACATCGGGTCACCGTGGTACCTCACTAAATGGCTCATTTACTGAAACCCACATTCTTGCCATATCTCAGGCCATAGCCGAGTACAGAACCAAAGAGGGTATTACAGGTCCTTTATTTATCGGTATGGATACCCACGCCCTCTCAGAGGCGGCCTTAGCCACAGCCATCGAGGTTTTAGGTGCCAATGGTGTGGAGCTGCGCGTTGAAAAGGATCATGGCTATACCCCAACCCCATCTATCTCCCATGCCATTTTAACCTATAACAGGGGCCGTACTGCTGGCCTTGCCGATGGTATTGTTATCACCCCATCACACAATCCACCATGTGACGGCGGCTTTAAATACAATCCAACCGACGGCGGTCCTGCCGGTACCGAGATTACATCATGGGTACAGGACAGAGCCAATGAGCTTATTAAAAACAATTTAAACGGCGTAAAAAGAATTCCATATGCTAAGGCTGTAAAACTCTCCAATGTCAAAGAACATGACATGCTAGGTGAGTATATTGACGATCTTGGCAGCGTACTTGATCTTGAGGCTATAAGTAAGTCTGGCATAAGCATTGGAGTTGATCCTCTTGGCGGCTCAGGTCTTTTCTACTGGGACAGAATTGCCGACAAGTACAAACTTAATATCAAGGTAGTAAATTACAAGGTTGATCCAACCTTCTCCTTCATGTGTCTTGATAAAGATGGCAAGATCCGTATGGACTGCTCAAGTCCGTATGCCATGGCAGGCCTTATTGCCCTTAAGGATAATTTTGATATTGCCTTTGGCAATGATCCTGACTATGACCGTCACGGTATTGTCTGCCACTCAGGTCTTATGAATCCAAATCATTATCTGTCTGCTGCCATCAACTATATCTATACCCATCGTGACAACTGGCCTGCAGGCGCCATGGTCGGCAAGACTGTAGTGTCATCCTCCATGATGAACAGGGTGGCTGAAGGTTTAGGCCGCAAAGCCTATGAAGTACCTGTAGGCTTTAAGTGGTTTGTACCTGGTCTGTTTGACGGCTCTCTGGCCTTTGGCTGTGAGGAGAGTGCCGGTGCCTCCTTCCTGCGCAAGGATGGTTCTGTCTGGACAACTGATAAAGACGGTATTATTGCAGCTTTATTATCAGCCGAGATTCTTGCAGTAACTGGCAAGGATCCTGCCGAGCACTATAAGGCACTTACAGATAAATATGGCGCACCTTTATATAACAGAGTAGATGCCCCTGCCAATGCCAAGCAGAAGGCTGTGCTCAAGAAGCTTGATCCAAAGGCAGTTGAGGCCTCAACCTTAGCCGGCGAGGAGATTGTAGAGAAGCTGACTTGCGCCTCTGGCAACGGTGCTGAGATTGGCGGTCTTAAGGTTGTAACCAAAAACGGCTGGTTTGCTGCCCGTCCATCTGGCACTGAGAACATATACAAGATTTATATGGAATCATTCAAAGATCCTGAGCATCTTGAGGCTATTGAGAAGGAGGCTACTGAGATTGTTGATGCTGCCCTTAAAAAGGCCGGTGCTTAAGGTTTATTCATAATTGAAGACAGGTGGTCAGGGTTTTTACTCTGACCATTTTTTTTGTGTAGTAAAAATTCATGATTACTTGGTAGAATTACAGCTCAAAAATGATTTTAACGGAGATGACAATGGAAAGAGCATCTAAGATAAAGCTTGTAGCCCTGGATATGGACGGTACAGTTTTAAATTCACAAAAACAGGTAGGGCCAAGAACACGTCAGGTACTAAAAAGATTAAGTGATAAAGGGGTGTATATAGTTGTAGCTACAGGCCGTCCGCCACAGGGAATTTTTAATTATGTAAAGGATTTAAGTCTTGTAAATGACAGGGGCTATGTGGTGTGTTTCAATGGCGCAGGCATTGTCTCTTTGCCGCATGTAAACTTTGTCTACAATGAGTATTTAAATGGCACAACTCTTATGGAACTTGCAAGGATTACACATGAACATGGCTGTAAAATCCATGCCTTTAGTGTGCAGCAGGGTTTAATTTTAGAGGATGAAAACTCACCTTCCTATCGTGAGGTGCAGCACTGCAAGGTAGGTTATAAAAAAAGCAATCTTGAGCATGTGGATCCAAATGAGCATTTTTTCAAGGCCCTGGCAGTAGGTCAAAGCCATGAGCTTGATGTACTAAGAGCAAGTCTTGATGCAATGCAAAGTGATAAATACACCATTATGCGCTCTGATCCAAACTTTCTTGAATTTATTCCAGGCACATGTACCAAAGGCTCGGCTTTAACCCATCTGTGCGAGATTTTAAATATATCTATGGATAATGTTCTGGCCTTTGGTGATGCCGAAAATGATGCTGACATGCTAAAAAAGGCTGGAATTGGCGTGGCTATGGGCAATGCCGATGATACTGTCAAGGTTCTGGCCGACTATGTCACCCTCGATAATGATAATGAGGGTATAGCTGTCTTTTTAGAAAAACTCTTTGAACTAAGTTAGTTCTATGGGATTTTTCTTACAATCAAGACAGCAACTTTGGAGAATTTATGCAAGATAAGCCACATCATTCAAAATATGGAGTTGACAGTCTGCCCCTCAAACAGACCATAAGCTCCTTTTATGTACTGCTAAAGCTGTACTGGACTAAAAAAGAATCATTGATCTGCTGGATCTATCTTGGTCTTATTCTGTTACTGACAGGAGGCTCTGTCTATATTGCTACGCGTATTAATACCTGGTACAAGGAGTTCTGGGATACTATACAAAACTATGATGTGGACGGATTCTTTCATCAGCTCTCTATCTTTGCCATTCTAGCCACCATTCATGTGGTGGTTTCTGTATACAACAGTTTCCTGCGCTCCAAAATGGCCATTGAGTGGCGCCGCTATATGACAGATGTCATGGTAAGAAAATGGCTTGAAAAGGGAAGCTATTATAAAATGCAGCTGACTGACAGTAAAACTGACAACCCAGATCAGCGTATAGCCGAGGATTTAAATCTCTTTGTGGGCAATACCATAGCTCTGCTTTTAGGTGTAGGTACTGACATGGCTATGCTTGTATCCTTCTCAGTAGTGCTCTGGGGTTTATCACAAAGTGTTGATCTGACAGTCTTTGGCGGTTATGTCATCACTCTGCCAGATGGCTATTTATTTTATCTTGCTGCCATCTATGCCATACTTGGCACCATTGTCACCTTTATTTTAGGCAAGCCTCTGGTGCGCTTAAACTTTCGTCAGCAGCGGTATGAAGCTGATTTTCGTTTCTCACTCATACGCCTAAGAGAGTCAGCCGACTCCATTGCTCTTTACAAAGGTGAAAGTGAGGAGAATGAAACCTTAAAAGATCGCTTTGCCATTTTAGTTAAAAACTATATACAGCTTATCAACTGCACCAAGCGTCTTGGCTTTTTAACCTTAGGCTATGCCCAGACAGCTGTAATTTTCCCGATACTTATTGCAGCGCCAATCTATTTTGCCAAGCTCATTACCATGGGTACCATTATGCAGATTACATCTGCCTTTGGTAGGGTGCACGATTCACTCTCCACCCTTATTATGAACTTTAATGCTTTAGCCTCCTGGAAGAGTGTGATTGACCGTCTCTCTCTTTTTGCCACAAGCATGGACAAGGCTGCAGCTTTAGAGTGTATTGAGGTAAAGACACATGATAAAAATGAAGTTGTCATTGACTCTTTGTGTGTCAAAAGTGTGGATGAGAGAGTTTTAATTGACAATCTGAGCCTGAACCTTGCAGGCGGCGACAGACTTTTAATTAAAGGTCAGTCAGGCTGCGGCAAGTCAACACTGATGCGCACCATAGCCGGTATCTGGCCATATGCCACAGGATCTGTTGCCATGACAGAGCACAATGATGTGCTGTTTTTATCGCAAAAGCCATATCTGCCACAGGGCAGTTTAAGACAGTGTCTTTACTATCCAAGGCCATCAGCCTTTGATGATGATCTTATAAAAGAGTATATGACAAAGTTAAAGCTTGACCATCTTATTGATAGACTTGATAGCACTGAGCAGTGGTCACATATACTCTCACTTGGTGAGATGCAGCGTGTAGCTTTTATCCGTGCGCTTTTAAACAGACCTAAGGTGCTGTTTTTAGATGAGGCAAGCTCTGCTCTTGATGAGGATCTTGAAGCTTTATGCTACAGCCTTTTAATAGAAACACTGCCACAAAGCATTATTATCTCAGTAGGTCACAGATCATCACTTGAGATACTGCACAACAAAAAGCTGCAGCTTGACAACTGCAAGGCTGTAATAACAAATATCTAGACAGGCTTTATCACAAGCCTCAGAGCAAAAGTCTGAGGCTTGTGCTTTTGAATAAAACAGATAACAGCTATAAAACAAAACCCCGCAGGTGCATGATCCGCGGGGTTTTTTAGCATCTTTTAGTATGCAGTTTTAAGATTAATTATCTTCATTTTCATAGACATTCTTGCGTCTTTGTTTGCGATAAACCTGCTGCAGATTGGCAAAGCGATTGGTAAGCTTTTCAGATGGACCGAACAGTGGTCTCTTGCCAGTAAGGAAATTGCCCTCATAATCTTTAAGTGCCCTTTCAACAAGCTTGTAAAGACCAATAACAGCAATAATATTTGGTATAACCATAAGACCGTTGAACATATCTGCAAGCTCCCAAACCAGCTCAACCTGTAAAAAGGAGCCCATCATTAAAAAGCACAGCACCATAACTGAAAAGACATTGATTATCTTATAGCCAAAGAGGAATTTGACATTCTGTGCTGCAAAGAAGTACCAGCCAATAATGGTGGTAAAGGCGGCAAAGAACAGACAGATAGCCACAAAACCAGAGCCTGCAGCACCCATACCCTTGATAAAGGCAGTTTGTGTGAGCACAATACCTGTAGAGGTGCCATCAAGAGAGCCTGTCACTAAAATCACCAGAGCAGTGGCATTTAATACAATAAAGGTATCAATAAACAGACCAACAATGGCAGCCAGGCCCTGCTCGGCAGGGTGTTTGACGCGGGCAATAGCGTGGGCATGAGGAGTTGAACCCATACCGGCCTCATTTGAAAACA
This sequence comes from Anaerobiospirillum thomasii, assembly GCF_900445255.1. Classification (NCBI taxonomy): domain Bacteria; kingdom Pseudomonadati; phylum Pseudomonadota; class Gammaproteobacteria; order Aeromonadales; family Succinivibrionaceae; genus Anaerobiospirillum; species Anaerobiospirillum thomasii. Next base: position 1,186,701 of record NZ_UAPU01000005.1, on the reverse strand, counting down.
AACCGCGGGCTACACCATAGCGTATGGCCTCCTTGACGCCTGCTCCTATGACACCGCCTGTGGCGGCAGTTGGATCAAAGGCTCCTACAATAATGACATTAAAGGCATGAAGCACCATATCATAATTGACAGCACAGATATAAATGGCGCCTAACACATAGACAGAGGCCATGAGCGGCACCATCTTTTCAGTAAAGCCTGCAATACGGCGTATGCCGCCAATAAAAATAAAGCCGGCCAGCAGAATAATAAACAGACCTGAGACCCAGTTTGGAATATCAAAGGCTGAGTAGAAGGCTGTGGAGATGGAATTGGCCTGTACCATGGTGCCTATAAAACCAAGGGCTATAATAATGGTAACTGCAAAAATATTGGCAAGAGATCTTGAGCCCAGGCCCTTTAAAATATAGTAGGCAGGACCGCCTGTAATATGACCTTGTTCATCCTTGGTGCGATAGAGCTGACCTAAAATGGCCTCTGCAAAAATGGTGGCCATACCAAAAAAGGCTGCAATCCACATCCAGAAAATAGCACCTGGTCCACCTAGGGCCATGGCTGTGGCCACACCTGCTAAATTGCCTGTACCTACCTGAGCTGCAATGGCTGTTGCTAGGGACTGAAATGAGGTCATACCATGATGACCTGCCTTTTCACCGTTAAGGCTCAGGGCGCCAAAGACCAGACCAAAGGCACGGCGGAACATGCGAAACTGTACAAAACCAAGTTTTACAGTAAAGAAAATGCCGGCACCTACTAAAATAGGGATAAGGCACCAAGGTCCCCATAAAATGGAATTAATATCTTTAACAATAGTAGTAAGTTCGTTCATGTATTTTTTCCACAAAACTGCAGGATAAAAAAAGCAGGTGTTATAAGGATAATTCGATAAAGTTTAGCACAAAGGTTGCACATATAAGCTATGTGCACCCTTTTGTGGCAGGATCTGTAAATGAAATGCAGACGGGGGTTTTATTTAAGATTTGTCAGCGCTTTTAGCCCTGGTCTTGGTACCTGAATTTAAAGCAGTACTGTCATCTTTTAATGTTACATTATCTTCAGTCTTAGCATCTGTATCTGCATTTTCAGCGCCTATGGCATTAAGACGGCCATGGAATTTCTTTTTAAGATAGATAATACCAATAATGGCAAAGAGCAGACCAATACCCAGGTAAATAGCCTTTTGAACATCGCCTACATATTCCATCAGCAGATCAAGATTGTTGGCAAAGAAAAAGCCAAGATAGATCCACACAGGCACAGAGATAATGGCTGCAAGACCATCCATGAGAATAAAGGTGATAAAGGAGATACGGCGTGACATGCCGGCTACAAGATAGATTGGTGATCTTAAACCTGGCAGAAAACGGGCTACAAATAACAGACCCAGACCATATTGTTTGAATTTTCTTTGAATGAGTGAAAAGCGGCGCGGAGAGAGTATTTTTCTAAAGGTTCTGATGCGCTGTATTCTATAGCCAAAGATGCGGCCTAATAAAAACATGGTGCTGTCACCAATGAGCACTCCTGCCATGCCCACAGCCACCATAAAATGCGGATTGGCCAGATCAAGACCGGAGATTACGCCGCCTGATACCAAGGTTATATCCTCAGGTACAGGCAATCCAAAACCACAGAGAATCAGAATACCAAAAACTGCTATATAGCCGTAATCAGTAAAAAACTCGATCAAGAAATCTAGCATCGTCTTTCCTAAAAGCGTCAATCAGCACATTTTATTGAAAATACACAAAATTCAGTCTAGTTTAACAAAAAAATGTTGCAAATTTAAGTAAAAAGCACAGCTTTGCAAACCTTTGAGCCAACAAAACAGCAGGATGCAGGAATATGTATACTTAAGTAAAAATACTTTTTAAAGCTGCATACCTTTAAAATCCTGCTGGCGCAGTGCCTCATAGGCTAAAATGGCAACAGAGTTGGCTACATTAAGACAGCGGCTTTGTGCCATCATAGGAATTTTAAGGCGGCAGGAGCTGTCAATAAGCGTCATAACCTCATCAGGCAGGCCTGAGGTTTCACGGCCAAAAATTAAAAAGTCACCTTCATCTTCAAATTTAAAGGAGCTTGGCAACACACTGCCCTTGGTGGTGGCGGCAATGAGTCTTTTGGGACTGCAGTTTTGCATAAAGCTCTCAAAGCTTGTGTGACTTACCATATTGGCTATCTGATGATAGTCAAGTCCGGCCCTTAGCATTCTTTTATTGTCAAGAAAGAAATCAAGCGGGCCTACTATATGCAGTTTAAGACCGAAATTGGCGCTAAGACGTATAATATTTCCTGCATTCTCTGGCATCTGCGGCCTGTATAAAACTATCTGTATCATAATTATTCCTTTTCTTTCATGGGCGATTATAGCACTATTGACTTTACAGGGTGCCTGATACTTACAAATATAATGCGCACCAAGTCTTGGGCATAAGCTTTAAAACAATTTGTTTAAAAATAATGTGCTAAGGTTCTTTTCTTGGTAGAATAAGCTCCTTTATAGCGCTAGTGTTTTTTAATTTTTTCTCTCTGTCTTGACGTCATACATACTATTGTCCGGCAGCTAAATCATACGTTGGAGGGGCTATGCTGTTAGGTGCTCATAATAAAAATATGGAAGCACAGGGTTTATCTTTAATCAGTAAGATTTTATTTGGTGCAAGTGTGCTTGCAGCCTTATTTATCTATTATCTGCTGCTTTCATACCGCCAGGGCGAAGCTCAGGCTCTGACAGGTGAGCTCAATCTTAACAACTCTGCACCTGCATCCTATGAAGACGGCTCTCTCTTTGGTTTTTTATTTGGATATTTTGGCGCCTTTACCTATATTCTGCCACTGTTTATAATCTACTTTGGCTATGTGCTTTTTATACGCCGTATTAATCTAAGACAGCTTGATCTGTTCTCACTGTCGCTGCGCCTTTTGGGCTTTAACCTTTTAGTTATAGGCTGCACCTCAACCTTCTCCTTTTGCTTTAATCTTGGCGAAACCGGAGGTGGCGGCATTTTAGGCGACTTTTTAAATATTATGTTCAAAGCCTTTGCCCCAGGCGCCATGGGAACCATTGTCTCCATACTTATAGTGCTTACAGGTTTAAGCCTTTTTGTCGCTATGTCCCCTCTGGCTCTTATAGATAAAATAGGCGCCACCATTACCTCGCTCTTTACCAAAAAGGATAAAAGCACACAGGAGACCAAGAGCCAAGAGCCTATTATTGCTACAGCTGAGAAAAAGGATGCTGACAGACATACCATTGCCAATGTTTTAGACGGCAAGGGGGCCATTCCAAGCTTTAAGGGCAAGATCAGTAAAAAAGAGCTTGAGGCTCAAAGTGCCCATGGCGGCTCTTTTGGCAAACGCAAGGAGCCTGTATTTGACAGTGAGCAGCAAAGCCCATCAACCATTGTTGCAGATAACAGCCCTAATGCACCAAAGGCAGTACAGATACAGCCTATAGAGATAAATGACAGTCAGACACAGACAGCTTTAGGTACAGATACTGCAGAGGCAGCGCCTGAGAGCGCCTTTGCACCACAGACACAGAGTGTGGCACATGATGCTGTGCAGGATGAGAGTCCGCAGTATATATCACCCCGCTCCTTTGACAGAGCAGATACAGATTACACTGCAGATGACAGTGCTCCTAGTACCTTTGTCAGAGACAATACTGTATCTGACACTCCATCAGAGTCACTCTCAGATGATGAGGTTCATACCATTATCTTTGACAGAGAAGAGATTTTGCGTCAAAAGGCTCTTGAGGAAGAGGCCCGCAGAGAGGCAAAGCGCCTTGAGCTTGAGCGTGAGGAGGCAGAGCGCGCAAGAGCATATCAGGATGAAAATCCTTTATATAACGCAGATGAGAAAGACGATGAGGTGCACTCAATCATAACTGATCGCTCTGAGCTTACCAACTATCTGATAAGACAGGGTCAGGAACAGGGTAAAGAAGTAACAGATGAAAGAGCAGATGAGCCATATGAAGATGATGGCAGACCTAGCACCATTATCACAGATCGCAGTGCCTATATGCAGGCAATGGCCCAGGCTCAGCAGGCTCAGATACAGCAGCCACAGCCTCAGTACGCATCAGGTGCAGATCAGAGCTCTGATGGTTCTGCAAATGTACAGTCAGGTACAAACGATGGTGTAAGATACAGCTCTGATCCATATGATAATGAGCCATCTTCTTATGAGCCTGAACAGCACCTGTCACAGGATACTGTCTCTTATGATATGTCAGAGCGTTCTGTATATGACAGTCAGTCACAGCAGTCACAGGATCAAGACCAGCTGCAACCACAGCAGACAATGCACCAAGGCGCAGATTATGTAGCATCGCAAGAGAACAGAGCAGATACACATCAGGACATTGAGCGTCCCGATTGCGCCTATATTCAAAGCGGCAGTGAGGGTATACCTTCATACAGTGATGTGCAAAAGAGCTTTGGTTTTGTCGATGAAAATGCCTCCTACGTTGACAATGTCATATCCTTTGATGATGTCAATGAAGATAGCACACAGCGCGGCTATGAGGTAGGGGACAGATTAACCTCATCTTTTGAGCAGGTAAAAGAAGAGAACGATGGTCATGCTCTGCAAAAGGACAGACAGACCATATCTGAAAAGGATGCTGCCTATGACTATGGCAGAGCCAGCCGCGGCGTATTTTCAAAAGATGAGAGCAGCGCTGCTGAAGATAAGGAAAGAGAGAACAACACTCAAAGCACAGGTACTGTAAATCTGTCGCAGAGCTATTCACCGCTGTCATCCTTTGCCGCCACATCAAGCATGGATTATTCAATGCCAGGCAGCAGCTATGCTCAAAGTGAGCATACGGTATACAGCTATGCTCAGAGTCAGGCTCCTGTGACCAATGTTAAAGCTCAGAGTTCTCAGGCAGAGCAGACACAGGTCTCAGAGAGCGGTTATACACAGTTTGCAGGTACAGCTCAGGAGACTCAGAGCACTCAGGAGCAGGGCTATGAGAGTGTCAGTGCCGATGACAGATCTATTGGCAACAACTCAGATTATAAAGAGGGCTTTGTTGAGCAGAACAGCTCTGGCAACAATTACCCTTCATATATGCAGGATTCAAGAGTAGGCGGCAACGAGAGTTTTGGCACCAAGGGTGTGGTGTTCAAATCCAATGTGGTAACAGCTCCAAATACTGTATATGGCAGCTGGCGTCCTGACATTGAGCTTCTGACCCCATCTCCTGTACAGGAGGATGCTGATGTCAACTCCTTAAATGAGATGGCCAGCAAGATAAATCAGGTTTTAAGTTCCTTTGGCGTCAAGGCCAAGGTTGAGCGCTATATTACAGGTCCTGTTATTACCCGCTATGAGCTCTCTCTGGCCCCTGGCATCAAATCATCAGCTATCTCATCACTGTCAGTTGATCTGAGCCGTTCGCTTATGGTGCAGACTGTGCGTGTTATTGATGTAATTCCAGGTACAGCCTTTGTGGGCATTGAGGTGCCAAATAAATCACGCAAGCTTATAACCCTTTATGATGTGGCCTGCAAGGATGATTTTGCACAGAGCGACTGCAAACTGCCTTTATGTCTTGGATGCTCGGTTACAGGCACACCTGTAGTAGTTGATCTGGTCAAGGCTCCGCACCTTTTAGTTGCAGGTACCACAGGCTCTGGTAAGTCTGCAGGTTTAAATGCCATGTTAGTGTCCATGCTGCTTAAAAAATCACCAGAGGAGCTAAGATTAATCTTAATTGATCCAAAGCGTGTGGAATTTTCCTTATACAACAATCTGCCACATCTTATTACACCTATTATCTCTGATGTGGCTGACAAGGCTGCTGCTGCTCTGCGCTGGTGTGTGGAGGAGATGGAAAGACGCTATCAGTTGATTGAAACCAATGAAGTGCGCAAGCTTGATGAGTACAATGACAAGATAAGACAGGCTCAGGAGCGTGGCGAGGTCATCTATGACAAGTCATGGACAGCCGATATGGGCGGCGAGCCTCCTGTACTCAAACCTCTGCCGCTATTAGTTGTGGTTATTGAAGAGTATGCCGATCTTGTAGCTCAGACCTCAGGTGGCAGAAAGAAAAATGAAAACTCACCTGAGCAGTATATTAACAGACTGGCAGCCAAGGCCCGTGCCGCCGGCATTCACCTTATTCTTGCCACACAGTCACCACGCTCTGATGTGCTAACCGGTGTGATTAAAAACAATATTCCGGCCCGTATTGCCTTTACAGTACAGAGCCTTGTGGACTCACGTGTTATTCTGGATGAGGGCGGTGCTGAAAAACTGCTTGGCAATGGTGATATGCTCTGTAAGTTTACCTCCATCAATCAGGGTGTATCCTTTAGATGTCATGGCGCCTTTGTATGCAACTCTGATGTTGATGCCGTGGTACAGTCCTGGCGTGAGCATGGTGAGATTGAGTATATTGACGATGTTACAGAAGAGCTTGTCGAGGAGAGCGAAGGTGGCGAGGAGAAGGCCACCGGCAAGCGCGATGCCAAGCTTGAGGAGGCTGCAGCCTTTGCTCTTGACTACTATGCAAGAAATCAGAAATATCCGCCAATCAGTGATTTTCAGATTAAGCTTGGAGTGGGTTATCCAAGAGCTAAAAAGATCCACATGCAGCTGCAAAATGAGGGCATTATCAATTAAAAGCGCTGTGTAAAAACAACTTTTAGAGATTTTTTTTACAGTAATATGCCTATTAATGATATGCTAAACGGACTTTAATTTAACAACAGGAGTATTTTATGTCAGATACAGAATTTGAGGCTCTTATTGCCAAGGCCAAGACAGAGATTCTTTCTTACTATGCATCAAAGAACGAGTTCATCGATTATGATGTTTTAAAAGAGAAGCTTGGCACTGACGATGAAGTTTTCTGCAAGGTGTTAAAGGCTCTGGCCGAGACTGATGAGCAGGGTGCGCAGGAGACTGAGAGTGAAGGCGGCTGCGGCTGTGGCTGTCAGTGCTCAGGCGAATAGCACTTTTTTATAGTATTTACCTAAAATACTTTTTATCTGTCACCTCGGAGAGAAATTATGTGCAGATTGTGGCTTTTAATGATGATTTTTGTGTCTTGTCTTACACATGCATCAGTAAATGATGATCTGTATAAAGCACTAAGTATGCAAAAGGCCTTTAGTGCCGACTTTTCTCAGCAGGTGACAGATAGTAAGCACAAGATTATTGCCACATCCAAAGGCAGCGTGGCCTTTGACCGACTGACACCTGGATTTTTAATGCACACAACAGATCCAGATGAAAGCGTGATTATGTATAAAAAAGATGGCATTTATTTTTATGATGCCTTTTTAAATCAGCTGACCATAAGCCCGGTTCAGGCTTTTTTTAACTCACCTTTTGCGCTGATACTTATCAGTGATAAAAAGGAGCTTGATGACTATAGTATCAAGTATAAAGATGGCAGCTATACACTGATTCCCAAAAAGAAAAACGCTGATATCAAATCCTTTAGCCTGCGCTTTGATGACAATGTGCTAAAGCAGGTACAGGCCCATATGACAAGTGATGATATCAGTATTTATGATTTTATTAATATTAAAGACAGTGTTGATATCAGCGCTCTTGACTATGCCTTTCCTGATGATGCCGAGATAGCTGATGACAGATGATCTTTTTGCTGCCCTTGATCTGCAGATGCATGAGCAACAAGAGCAGATGGAAAGTTCCGATACTGCCTATGATGCCTTTGCCCCTCTTGCCTCAAGGCTCAGACCTGCAAATTTAGATGAATATATAGGGCAGTCCCATCTTGTAGGCAAGGGCCGTCCTCTGTATGAGGCCCTTGCCCATAAAAGCTGTTATTCCATGATACTCTGGGGGCCGCCTGGAGTGGGTAAAACCACGCTGGCTCTTATCATAGCTAAAGCCACCGATGCCTATCTTGAGAAAATCTCGGCTGTGACATCTGGTATCAAGGATATACGTGAGGCTATAGACAAGGCCATAAAACGCCGCGCCCTTGGCAGGCGTACCGTACTTTTTGTCGATGAGGTGCACCGCTTTAATAAATCACAGCAGGATGCCTTTTTACCGCATATTGAAAATGGCACTGTTATCTTTATAGGTGCCACTACAGAAAATCCATCCTTTGAGGTTAACAAGGCTCTTTTGTCACGCGCGAGGGTCTACGTTTTAAAAAAACTTCAGAGCAGTGATTTAAACAGACTTATAGATCTGGCACTTACTAAAAAAGAAGGTCTTTTAGATAAGAATTTAAAGCTTGATGACAAGGTGCGTGAGGCTTTAATTGAGCTTAGCGGTGGTGATGCGCGTCATCTTTTAAATATACTTGAGATGAGTGCCGATCTGGCTGTAACTCAGGATGATGGCTCGCATCTTTTAACTGTATCTATGGTAGGTGCAGTGGCAGGGCAGAGACCTGTAAGTTATGATAAAGGCGGGGATAGTTTTTATGAGCTTATCTCAGCTTTTCACAAATCAGTGCGCGGCTCGGCCCCTGATGCAGCTTTGTACTGGATGGCCCGTATGTTCAGCGCAGGGTGCGATCCTCTGTATGTGGCCCGCCGTCTTCTGGCTATTGCCACAGAGGATGTGGGGCTTGCCGATCCTAAGGCCATGGGTATTGCGCTTAATGCCTATGATATATACAAAAGGGTGGGGGATGCAGAAGGGCTCAGAGCTATTGCCGAGGCTGCAGTCTATCTGTCACTGGCTCCTAAAAGTAATTCTTTGTACAGAGCCTTTAATCAGGCTATGGAAGATGCTAAAAATCTGCCTGATTATGATGTGCCTATGTATCTGCGCAATGCTCCTACAGCTTTAATGGAAAAACTTGGCTATAAAGAGGGCTACAGATATGCCCATGACTATGAGGGCGGCTATGCTGCAGCTGAGTGCTTTATGCCAGAAAAGCTTGACGGACGTGTCTATTACAGACCGTCTGACCGAGGCTTTGAGATAAAAATTGCTGAGAAAATTGCCTATCTTAAGGGCCGAGATGAGCGTGAGAGTGACAGACGCTACAGCAAGGAGCATGCACAAAAGGCTATGGCGGCTTTAAAGGCGCGTGGCATTGACAATGACATGTAGATGACATCTAAATGACATGTTAAAGATATGCTCTTAAGATCTTTCTTAAAACACTGAACGAACGCTCTTGTCAATAATCTATAAGCTCTTTTGTAAGATCATATTGAGCGCATAATATGCATGGAATTTCTTATGCCTGCCTTATGTTAGTCAGCAAATTGGTGTGTATATGCCCTTTTTAACGCAATAGGGACAAGAAATCTAAATTGTAAAGTTATGTGGCTTTTGATAAAATCTAGGCTGAAAATTTTATTGTTTTTTCACAAATAAGTCATATGGCACATAAGTTATGCTAGATCCAAAATATATCCGTGGCGATATTCAAGAGGCCAGCGAGCGCCTAGCCACAAGAAAGTTTATCCTAGATACCAGCACATTACAGGAGCTTGAGGTCAAAAGAAAAGATCTCATGGTTAAAACTCAGGATCTTCAGGCAGCGCGTAATTCATTATCCAAGTCCATAGGTCTGGCCATAAAGGAAGGCAAGGATGTCAGCGCCATCAAGGCCCAGGTGGCATCTATCGGCGATGAGCTTGATGTTGTAAAAAAAGAGCAGGATGCTGTACTGCAGCAGATTAAGGATATTTCTCTGACTATTCCTAATCTGCCAGATGCCTCAGTTCCTGTAGGTCCAGATGAGAGTGCCAATGTTGAGGTACGCCGCGTCGGCACCCCACGCACTTTTGATTTTGAGATAAAAGATCACGTAGCCATTGGCGAGGGCCTTGGCATGCTTGATTTTAACAACGCCAGAAAGATTTCAGGTGCCCGTTTTGCCCTGATGACAGGTCCAATCTGTGCTCTGCACAGAGCCTTAGTGCAGCTTATGATTGATCTGCACACCAAAGAGCAGGGTTATACCGAGGTCTATGTACCTTATCTTGTAAACCTAGATTCACTCTATGGTACAGGTCAGATGCCTAAATTTGGCGAGGATCTGTTCCACACCTCATTAAACGGCGATGCCGACGGCGATGATGTAAACCGTCATTTCTGCCTCATCCCAACTGCTGAAGTGCCTCTTACCAATATGGCTCGCGATGAGATCTTCAAAGAAGAGGAGCTGCCGATAAAATTAACAGCTCACACTCCATGCTTTAGATCAGAGGCAGGCTCTGCAGGCAAAGATACACGCGGTCTTATCCGTATGCATCAGTTTGACAAGGTTGAGATGGTGCAGCTGGTAAAACCTGAGGATTCATTTGAGGCTTTAGAGCAGCTTACAGCAGATGCTGAATCTGTATTAAAAGCCCTTGAGCTTCCATACCGTGTCATAACTCTGTGCACAGGTGATATGGGCTTTAGCTCTGCCAAGACCTACGATCTTGAGGTATGGCTGCCGGCTCAGAATACCTACAGAGAGATTTCATCCTGCTCCAACTGCACTGACTTCCAGGCCCGCCGTATGCAGGCCCGTGTGCGCCGCAAGGATGGCAAGATTGAACTTCTGCACACTCTAAACGGCTCAGGTCTTGCTGTTGGCCGTACATTAGTTGCCGTACTTGAGAACTATCAGAATGCCGACGGCTCTGTAACTGTTCCTAAGGTACTGCGTCCTTACCTTGGTGGTCTTGAAGTTATTGCGTGTAACAAATAATGCTTACAGCTGCAGATTATGTCATTTTAGCGATAATTGCTATCAGTGCTCTGCTTTCGGTACTTCGAGGCTTTGTACGTGAGGCAATATCGCTTTTGGCCTGGGTCAGTGCCTTTATGGTCACAGGCAATTTTTATAAGGATCTGTCACGAAAGCTGACCTATTTTGAGGATGATTTTGTACGCAATGTGTTGGCTATTATCATCCTTTTTGTGTCAACGCTTTTTGTTGTGGGCATGTGCGGCAATATGATACGCAATCTGCTCAACAAGGCTGGCCTTTCTGGTACAGACAGGCTTTTGGGTATAGCCTTTGGCGTAGTGCGCGGTATTTTAATAGTCTGCGCTATGCTGGCTTTTTTACAGATACTCTATAAGCTGCATATTCTAACCTTTATCGAGCAGGAAACATGGTATGTAAACTCTGTCCTGATTCCTGAGCTCATGCGTATTGTAACCTGGTTCTTTAGCTATCTTGGAACCTCTTAAGGAGCAAATAAAAATGTGTGGAATAGTTGGAATGGTTGCGACCTCTCCTGTAAATCTGTCTCTTTACGATGCGCTGAGAGTATTGCAGCACCGCGGTCAGGATGCGGCAGGTATTATTACCATTGACGGCGGCAACTTCAGACAGAGGAAGGCCAATGGTCTTGTAGCTGATGTCTTTGAGCAAAAGCACATGGCCAGATTAAAGGGCAATATAGGTATAGGTCATGTCAGATATCCAACTGCAGGTTCATCCTCTGCAGCCGAGGCCCAGCCTTTTTATGTCAACTCACCTTATGGTATAGCTCTTGCCCACAATGGAAACCTGACCAATGCCCGTGAGCTTAAGAACAAATGTGACAGCGTCCACCGTCATGTCAATACCTCATCTGACAGTGAAATGCTGCTCAATATTTTAGCCTGGAAGCTCTCTGATATAAAAAGTGCTGTACCAAGCCCTGAGGAGATCTTCACTGCCATCAAAGGTGTCAATGCTGAAATACGCGGCGCCTATGCTGTAGTGGCTTTAATTATTGGTGTAGGCCTGATTGCCTTTAGAGATCCAAATGGTATACGTCCTTTAGTACTTGGCAAAAGAGTTGATGACAACGGCAAGGATGAGTACATGGTGGCCTCTGAGTCTGTAGCTCTTGATGTGGACAATTTTAAGCTGGTGCGTGATATCGCCCCGGGCGAGGCTGTCTTTATCAGCAATGACGGCAAGCTCTATAGTGATATCTGTGCCAGTGAAACCAAACTGTGCTCATGCATTTTTGAGTATGTCTATTTTGCCCGTCCAGATTCAATTTTAGATGGTGTGTCTGTCTATGCCTCACGTGTGCGCATGGGTACCAAGCTTGCCAACAAGATTATGCGTGAATATGCCCATCTTGATATTGATGTGGTTATTCCAATTCCCGAGACTTCATCAGATATTGCTGTACAGATTGCAAGAATTTTAGGCAAACCTTACCGCCAGGGCTTTGTTAAAAACCGCTATATAGGCCGTACCTTTATTATGCCAGGCCAGAAACAGCGTAAAAAATCTGTACGCAACAAGTTAAATCCTATTCCTGCCGAGTTTAAGGATAAGCGTGTATTATTGGTTGATGATTCAATTGTACGCGGCACCACCTCGGAGCAGATTGTGGATATGGCCCGCGATGCAGGTGCCAAGGCTATCTACTTTGCCTCCGCAGCCCCTGAGATACGTTATCCTAACGTCTATGGCATTGATATGCCAACCCGTCAGGAGCTTATTGCCTATGGCAGAAACAATGATGAGATCTGCAAACAGATCCATGCCGATGCTCTTATCTTCCAGTCTCTTGAGGATCTGTGCGATGCTGTACGCGAGGAGAATCCTGCTCTTAAAGAGTTTGAAACCTCGGTGTTCAACGGCTCCTATATAACAGGCGATGTGGATGAGGAGTATTTTAAATATCTTGAAGAGCAGCGCTCGGATGATGCTAAAGCTGACAAGGCCTGGCAGGACAGCGCCAATCTTGAGCTGTATAACGTATAAGCAAGATCGTCTAAGTAAGATATTGATATTTAAGTAAAATTTTTTCTAAAGCCACTTTGCGGAAACGTAAGGTGGCGTTTTTATAAGAATAGGTGCAATGGCCAATCTGAACAAACCTCTGAATTTTTTTGAAAAAAACGGCTTTTATAAATCTGATATTACCTATGGTGATTTAAAGCTTAATTTTATGGATCTTGAGCGTCAGCTGCTTGAGATAGACAGTGATTATCAAAAAGGCTCATGCATTGATATAAGTGCCGATAAAGCCTCAAGTATTTTAAATTCTCTGCTGCACGATAGCAATCTGCGTAAAAATGATATTCTTTATGATGATAAAGTGCAGTTTATGGCCTATGTCACCTATTATAAAAACCGCAGTAAAAAGAATCTCAAGAGGCTTACTTCACTTATCAATGATGGCTGTGCCTTTATACTTGAGGAATTGCCTGGCAGTGAGCACATGGCATCACGTGTTGAGAGTATAAGCTCATCAACTGCCTATCAGGAATATATTCCGCCTTTGTATGATCTTACAGAGTTTAGAGACTTTATGAAGCACATTGCATCTGATGAGATAAAAGATGATGATGCGCTGTTAAGGCCTTTAAGTGACTTTTTATATATACAAAGCTCACCTATGACCCATGAGAGTGCGCCAAGTATAGCCAGCTGCGCGGCCATGCGTATGGCTTATTTTCTGTCAAAGGCACAGATAAGTCCTTTTATCTTTAAAAATCTGCTGCCGCTTTTAGATACACAGGCTAACAGCATGTCCTATGCCCAGGACAGACGCCATGGAGCCAAACAAAAGCACTTTTACAATATAAAGAAACTCTTTACCTTTTTGGCCTCACTAAAGCAGTGTCAGTACAGTGAGGAGATTCTGCCTTTTGTGGGCATGTCGGCACAAAGCTGCATGTATATTGCCCAGGCCTGCTTTAGCGGTGATTTTCTGCCAAAAGATCCGCATGCAGGCCGCATGTGGCTGCGCATGAGCGCTCTGCAGGGTCATCCTCTTGCCTATTACTATGATGTTATTGTCAATAACAGCATGGACTACAATCTCTCAGGCTCCAATACCAATTTTATTGATGAGCTGTTTTTTGCCTATAATCTTTGTATCAATCAAAGCTATGCCTCGGTAAGTTTTGAGGAACAGATTGAGCTTGAAGATGGCACAGTTATCGAGGTTGAGGAATATCTTCTGTACAATGCGCTTACAGCTCTTGCCAAGCGCTGCCATCTGCAGTTTATAACAGAAAGGGCCGTATCTGAGGATCTTAATGTCTATGACTATGGCATCTTTGTCATAGAAGGCTTTAAAAAGATGATGCTTGAGAGCAAAAGACGCTTTGCAGCACCTCTGTTTATACTCTGCTCACTTACCTATGAGGATCTGCCTATTTTAGATCAGGGCTTTATCATGGCTCTTTTAGAGGCAGTGCATACAGTAGATGAGGATGATGAGGAGATCTCAGTTTTTGACAAGATACTCTCTATTTTACACAAGGCTCTGCAGGTGGCTGTCATTGAAGGCGATATTTTCAGCTGTCGCGTTTTAGTTGATCAGAATGAGGCTATAGCGCAAAAATTTGCAGCAACCTATGAAAAAAGTATTTATATAAGGGCTTTGCAGCTTTTAGTTGAAAACTTTGATGCAGGTGCTGTCAATACACTTTTACGCCTGTGCAATGACAGTGAGGAGCTCAAGGTAAAATGCGCAGATACTTTAAATTTCATTCATGATCATATACATGATGATCTGCAAAGTCCCATTGTTGATGTCTTTCATATAAATGACGGTGCTGGCTTTGATTTTGCGCCGCATCATATCTATCTTTTAACACAGCTACAGAATATGTATTATGTCATGGCCAAGAAGGTGACAAAGGATGATATAGCCTCAACTCTTTTGCGCCTTGGCAGTGACTGCATGGATAAAAGATGTCAGGATGAGCTTGAAAGACTCAAGGCTCAGGGCAGGTACAAGCCTGTAGCCTATATCAGGGTGCTTGATGATATTGTAAAGGATGCAGATAAAGACGCCATGTGCGCCAATTTTATGGCCAAAGTCTACAGCGAGGGCAACCTTTTGCCGCGCAATATGGCTCTTGCCTGCCATTATCATTATCTGTCCTACAAATTAGGCTCTGATGAGTCACTTGGCGTACTGCGCAACCTAAGCTACAGCTCACACAGCGATTTTCAGCGCTATGCTCTGTCTCACTCACAGATGCTGTGTGATGTCATTGCTCTGCGCTGGCGCTTTGTAGGGGCTGAGCTCAATATTGACTGCTCTGTGCTTGCAGGACACATTAAAAAGCTCATTCGCGCCATCTATAAAAAAGATGGTCCTTTTGAGCGTTATCTGCATACAATCTACAGTCAGGACAGTGACAATCTTTTAACAGCCACTGTAGATTTTCTTTTTGAAAACAATGCACTAACAAAAAGGGATATAAGTCTTTTAAGCGCCCTTGCTGAAAAGGTGTCTCTTAGCTTTATTCCTATGAATTATGCTGTCTGTCAGTCGCTCTTTTGCTTTAATGACTTTAGCTCCTTTGAGATTGAAAGCTATTTAAATTCAAAATCAGGCTATGCCTTAAAAGAAAATGACATACATCTTTATATGACCTATATGTCATCATTTTTTGTGCTGGGCTTTTCTGCCATGTTTTTAGATTACAATCTAGATGACAGCGCTCCGGCCCCTGAGATCTTAAAGGGCAATCTTGAGCTTTTACATCTTATTGCCAAGAACAGACATGAATTTCGATTAAATTATTCATCTTTTTTCTATTTTATGCTCTATCGTATTGCTCTGCGCTCGCATGTCATAGCTCCAGATGCCGCTCTTGCCAATAAGTTTTTGCAACTTGCTGGAAACAGACAGAGTAATTTATCTATATTGTATGAAGATCAGGATCTGCGAGTGTTTAGCTCAAAACTTAATGTCAAGGCCTTTTGTGCATGTCTTGAGGGCGAGAACTACGCAGGTAAGAGCAAGGAAGTTTATATATCTAAGGTAGCACAGTAATGCAGTATCTTTTAAAAGTAAGTCTGAACAATACATCTGTATGGCGGCTTGTAGCAGTTGACGGCAGTGCCGACAGAGCCTTTATAGGCGATCTTATTGCCCTGTCCTTTGACTATCCTGTCTGTAAAAGACATTTTGTCATAGGCGGCAGTATCTATACTGCAGGATCACAGATTAAAGACTCAAGCGAGCTTATAGGTTTTGACTCCTTTAATCTGCAAAGCGGCGATAAATTTGAGTTTGTCTGTGAGCTTGACGAGACACTTGCCCATACTGTTGAGGTTATGAAATGTGAGGAAAAGCTGTACTGTGTCATGCCATCAACTTTAGTAGGTGCAGGGCTTTTGCCAGAGAATGGACCTTATAACTATAGTACTATAGAGAATTTTGTTGAAGGTGATGAGACTCCATCTTTGGATCTGCGCCTTTGTACTACAAGAATGCGCGCTTTGGGTGTAATGCGCGCTGATGCCCATCAGGCTCTTTTAAAGACAGGAGCAGATGAGCTTAAATTTAATATGGAGTAGATTATGGCTGTGCATATGATTGAGGGCGTTTCAATTCCTGAGAGTTTTGATCTGCCAGTCATGCCGACAAAAGAGGATCTTAAAAAGGATGAGGAGCTTTTTGACAGAGCTCTTGAGTGTTTAAAAAAGCATGATGCCTTTTTAATTGCCCATTACTATACCTCAGAGACCATGCAGCGTCTGGCTGAGACCTCAGGCGGTTTTATTGGCGATTCACTTGAGATGGCCCGTGAAGGCCGTGACAGTGACAAGCAGACATTAGCTGTAGCAGGTGTGCGTTTTATGGGCGAGACAGCTAAAATACTCTCTCCGCAAAAGAAGGTAGTCATGCCCTCCCTTAAGGCTGAGTGTTCACTTGATCTGTGCTGCAGTGCCGATGATCTCGCAAGGGTTAAAGAGCAGTATCCTAATGCCACTGTGGTGGCCTATGCCAATACTTCAGCTGCTGTTAAGGCTCAGGCTGACTGGATTGTTACCTCATCACTTGCTGTTGAGCTTGCCGACTATCTAAAAGGGCGCAATGAGGAGATTTTGTGGCTGCCTGACAGACATCTTGGCTCCTATATTGCAAACAATGCCAAAACAGCCATTCACTGCTGGCCTGGCCGCTGCATTGTGCATGATGCCTTTGAGTCAAATGCTCTGTCCTTTGTCAAAAAGGACAATCCTGATGCTCTTATTCTGGTGCACCCTGAAGCTCCGCAGAGCGTAGTGGCTATGGCTGATTTTGTAGGTTCAACTTCACAGATTCTAAACTATGCCAAGGCCTCAGATGCCACAAAGCTCATCATTGCCACCGAGCGCAATATTTTCTACAAGATAAAACAGGCCTGTCCTGACAAGATTTTAATTGAGGCACCTGTAGCATCACTGTCAGGTCACTGCATCTCCTGTGCCAACTGCCCATGGATGGCATTAAACTCACTTGAGTCACTGATTGATGCACTTGAGAACAGTGCAGGTCATGAGCTCTTTGTACCTGAGGATATAAGAGTGCAGGCTACAAAGCCACTTGAGCGCATGCTTAATTTTTCAAAGGCCCTCAAAGAAGGGCGTCTTGATAACAATCTGTAAGTGACAGAGTTTGAAACAAAAGGCAGGATAACAATGCAGGGTTTGATTTCATCTGTAGACAGTATTTCAAAAGATGGCCGCATACAGGGTGATGATGGTCATATCTACAGCTTTGATAAAACATCCTTTAGCAAAGCTGAGGATGCAGACAGTGTCTGTGTCGGCATCAGATCTGAATTTGAAGCTGACGATCGTGGTTTTTGCACACAGCTTGAGCTTTTAGATGTCAAGGCCTTTGCCGAGGACAGCATGACCTATTTTGAGCCACCTGCAACACAGATTGACAAGGGTATGCAGATTGTAGGTTATGAAATCATAGACAGGGCTGGCGGTCCTATTGTCAAAGGCGATCGCAATATAGAGCATGCCAGATACCGTCTGCTACACGAGTGTGAAAGCCTTGGGGCCAATGCTGTTTTAAACTACTCTATACAAAAACAGGTCAGAAACTCCTTTGGTTTTGGTTTTGCCTATTATAATGCCTACGGCATTCCTGCAGTTATAGGCAGACCTGATGTCAAGGGCGACTGCACCAGGCGTGAGCTTGCATCAAAGCTTAACCACAAGAAAATCAATTCCCTGCGCTCCATGGTGGAAAATGCCACCGTGGCCAAAATAGTGCTGCGTATATTAGGCGGCATACTGCTTGTTATCTTTACTGTAGGCTTTATTATGAGCAATATGTAAAGTCAGGATATTAAAGTCACTTTATTAAGTGACTTTTTTATCTACCAGGCTGCAGTCTTAATAATTAAATATTGTAATTTCTCTGATAAATAAGGCATCTATTGGTGCCAAAGCATGGTGCACTATAAATTGCTCTTGCAAGTTAGCCATGGCTAATTTATGATAAAATTTGGCTAAAAATGCTACAAATGTTGCATATATGGAAATAATAGGAGAAATATACATGAGTAATATTTGGACTTATGCCATAATAGTTGTGATATTGATTCCATTTTATTTTGGAATGAAGAAAATTATAGCTATGTTTTCAAAGAAAGATGACTGTAGTAATTGCAGTTGTGGTTCAAATTCGTGCGGCTGCTCTGATCACAGATCAAAGCATGAATAGTTATTTTTAGTGCATAGCTTGTAGATAAATAAGAGTTAGATTAGTAAGAAGGTTCAGATGCAAGATAATGATCCAATCTATAACGTAGGAAATCTCACCGAGGATACTCTGCGTAAACTAGAAGCAAGCGGCTTGCGCATGACTGTGCAAAGAAGACATATCATTGATATTCTTACTAACAGCAAGTGTACCTCTCCAAAGGAGCTGTGGTACGAGGCCAAACAGTTTGTGCCAGATCTGGGCATTGCAACTGTATACAGATTAATCAACCGCCTTGAGCAGATTGGTGTGCTCTCTAAAGCCAGAAATCTTGGTATGCGTCCTTTAGTGCCTACCATGGGCTCTATAACCGACGCCAGAGGCAAGCATATTTCCCGTCAGATAAGCCTTGATTTTACCGAGCTTGTACGCTTAGGTCTCATCTCCAAAGGTGCTATCGGTCCTAACAATGCCATACAGTTGACCTTAGTTGGCGAAAAGGTCAATGTCACAGTAATCAGATAAAGCGCATGGAAAGAGTAAGACAAGCACCGACTCCACAGGATGCTGTGCCAGAGCCGGTTCCGACACGTCATGGCGCTGTAGCCGAATCTGGTGAAAACTATCTTGAAACCATCTATGTCATCAAAGAGCGCAATGCTGATGGCATAGTGCGTGCTGTAGATGTGGCCAATGAACTGCGCTTTTCAAAACCAAGTGTGTCACGCGCCTTAGGTCTTTTAAAGGATAAAGGCCTTATTACCATTGCCGACAACGGAGCCATTAATTTTACTCCTGATGGCAGGGTGCTCGCCGCCTCAGTCTTTGAAAGACATCAGCTTCTGACAGTATTTTTACAGCATACAGCTCAGATCCCATCCGATCTTGCTGAAAAAGATGCCTGCCGTATTGAACATGTAGTCTCAGAGCAGACCATGCACGGCATTAAACAGTACCTTAAGGATCAGGGACTGTTATAGACTGCTTTAGATATTTTTTAGATATTGAGAATTTAAAAAGGCAGGATCTTAATGAGATCCTGCCTTTTTATCAGTCTGCTGTGAATTTATAGCAAGGCACATATTCCTTGTCAGAGAGGGAGATGCGTTTTTGAGCAATAAAATCACGCATGAGCTTGTCCATATAGCCTATGATGTCCTCATCACCATGCAGCTCAAAAGGACCGTGTTTGGCCACCTGCTCAATACCATAATCTTTAACATTGCCAGTTACAATGCCAGAGAAGGCGCGGCGCAGGTTGGCAGCAAGACGCCATGGCTCCTGATCTTTGTGCAGATCAAGGGTAGCCATTGACTCATGGGTCACGTCAAAAGGTGACTGCAGCTCAGGTGGAATATTTAAAGACCAGTTGTAGCAGAATGAGTCATGGGAGTAGATACGATGGTTGTAGACTGTATCAAGACTCTCTTTAACCTCAACTGCCACAGCCTTAGGATCGTCAATAATAATCTTGTAATGACGGGTAACTTCAGGGCCAAAGCAGTGGCGCAGGAAATCATCTATGGCATCAAAATAGGCCTTTGACTCCTTGTTGCCAGTTAAAATAAGAGGCAGGGCGGCATGTCTGTTCTCTTTTAAAAGTTTGATGCCGATAATGTATAAAAGCTCTTCGGCCGTACCTGGACCGCCTGGGAAGACTATAAGCACGTGGCCAAGGCGCACAAAGGCCTCAAGGCGCTTTTCAATATCAGGCAGAATTACAAGATCGCTTACCATTGGATTTGGCGGCTCGGCTGCAATAATAGATGGCTCTGTAAGACCTATACGGCGACATTCGCGCATATTATTTTGCATATTAAAGCCCATTAGGGAGCCCTTCATTGGCGCCTCCATGACACCAGGGCCGCAGCCTGTGCAGATATCAACGCCTCTAAGGCCTAAGGCATAGCCTACATTGTAGGCATAGTCATACTCCTGCTGCGATATGGAATGACCGCCCCAGCATACAGCTAAAGATGGCTTGGCATTGCTCTTTAGCACATCGGCATTGCGCAGTATCTTAAAGATAAAATCAGGGATGGTCTGAGCATGATCCTTGTCAGTGCTCATAGAGTGAATGGCATGCAGATAGTGAATCTGCACAATATCGCGCAGCACAGCATAAAGATGCTTTTGCAGGCTTTTTATAATTTCATCATCAACAATAGCTGTAGATGGCGGATTGATAAGCTCTATCTTAAGACCGCGCTCATTGCGCATTACATCAATTTCAAAATTCTCAAAGTTTTCCAAAAGCTCTTTTGAGTTGTCAGTAAGTGCTCCTGAATTTAACACAGCAAGAGAGCAGTTTCTGTAGAGGTTGTAGAGCTGTCCCTGTGAGGTAAGGGAGATACTGTCGGCCTCTATCTGACTTAAAAGGGCCATATTGCCAGATGGCCATACAACTTTAACCGTCACGATAAATCCTCATATAATCTTTAAATACATCTTGATTGTAACAAGGGCCGATATTAAAAAAAAGCACAATAAAATTAAATCGGGCATCATTTTTTTTGCACCGTTTAAAGATAAAGATCCAAATTAGATCAAATCTTAGAAATTTGAACAAAAATAATGCATTATGGGGGTTGGCCTGAAAATTAAACATAGGCATTAATACATCTAGAGGTTATAATTAGAACTTTAAAAGTGACTTTTATGACAGAGAGCTTTTACATAAAAGGTTGTGTTGCATGCGTTTGTACAGATATTTATCTGACTTTAAAATAAAAGATAAACAGGTGGCTCTGGCCATAGGCAATTTTGATGGTTTTCATCAGGGTCATCGTGCCGTGATTGAGGCTATGCACAAAAAAGCCAGGGAGCAGAACCTTTACAGTGCTGTCATGATCTTTGAGCCACAGCCTCTTGAGTTTTTTGGCAAGGCTGTCCCGGCCCGCCTTTATTCGCTGCGCGACAAGCTAAGAGCTTTTGCCTCATGTAATGTTGATTTTGTTTTTTGTATCAAGTTTGACCGCTCTGTAGCAGAGCTTGATGCTAAAAGCTTTGTCAAAGTAATACTGCACAAAAAGATGAATGTCAAAAGTGTTACCGTAGGCTCGCTCTTTACCTTTGGCTGCGGAGGTGTGGCAGGTCTGCAGGAGCTTAAATCCTATTGTTCTGAGGTTGGAATTGAGGCCGATGCCATTTTGGGTGTGGCCAGCGACAATACCCGCATTTCAAGTACTATGATACGTGCTCTTATAGCACAGTCAGACTTTGCAACAGCAAAAGAGATGCTCGGTCGCCACTATGCCATATCAGGGCGTGTGGTGCATGGCAATGCCATAGGCAGAACCATAGGATTTCCAACTGCCAACGTCAATCTAAACAGACAGGTATGTCCGCTCAAAGGCGTGTTTGCCGTTATGGTCAAAACTGTATACGGCCAGTACAAGGGTATGGCCAATATAGGTTTGAGACCCACTATCTATGAACATAAAATAAAAAGTATTCTTGAGGTCAATATCTTTGATTTTGACAAAGATCTTTATGGCACACACATAGAAGTTATTTTTATAAAGAAGGTAAGAGACGAACAGAAATTTCCGGATCTTACATCGTTGATGGCGCAAATAAAGGCCGATCAGAGATCGGTCTCTTATATGCTTGAGAATTGTAAACTTTAAGGTAATAAAACGGGTATTTTCATGGCTGATTATAAGAATACGCTAAATCTTCCTACTACCAGTTTCCCAATGCGCGGCGATCTTGCCAAAAGAGAGCCGGGTATGCTTGATGCCTGGGAGAGAGAAAATCTATATCAGAAAATAAGAGAGTCACGCTCTGATGCCAGGCAGTTTATTCTGCACGACGGCCCTCCATATGCCAATGGCGACATTCACATCGGCCATGCCATCAACAAGATTCTAAAGGACATTATTGTCAAATCCAAAACTCTTGAGGGTTTTGACTCACCATATATTCCAGGCTGGGACTGCCACGGTCTGCCAATTGAGCTTAAGGTAGAAGGCCTTGTTGGCAAACCTGGTGACAAGGTAGATGCCGCCACCTTCCGCAAAGAGTGCCGCAAATATGCCAAGACCCAGATTGCAGGTCAGATGAAAGACTTCAAGCGCCTTGGTGTCTTTGGCGACTGGGAGCATCCATATGAGACCATGGATTACAAGACCGAGGCCGACACTATACGCGCCTTAGGCCGAGTTATTGCCAACGGTCACTTTATCCGCGGCTCCAAGCCTGTGTACTGGTGTATTGACTGTCAGTCAGCACTGGCAGAGGCTGAGGTTGAGTACTATGATGTAAAATCTGATGCCATTGATGTAATGTTCAAGGCTGCAGATGAAGATGCTGTGCTCAAGGCCTTTAACACCAGTGCAGGTGAAGGCTCTGTATGCTGTGTCATCTGGACCACAACCCCATGGACACTGCCTGCCAACCGCGCCATCTGTCTAAATGAGGCTCTTGAGTACTCACTGGTGCAGGTTAAAGGTGACAGGGCCATGCGCCTGGTACTGGCCACAGAGCTTGTAAAATCAGTAATGGAGCGCTGTGAGATTGAAGATTATGAGATTTTAGCCACCACATCTGGCAAGGCTCTGGAGCTATTAAAATTCAATCACCCATTTTTAAATATCAGCGTGCCAATCATTCTTGGCAGCCACGTAACTTTAGAGGCAGGTACAGGCTGTGTTCACACAGCTCCGGCCCACGGTCTTGATGACTACAATGTAGGCACCAGATACGGTATTAGCGTTGATAATCCTGTAGGTCCTGACGGCTGCTTTGTCAAAGGCACAGAGCACTTTGAGGGTTTAAATGTATTTAAAGCCAACCCTGAGGTTATAAAGCTGCTGCAGAGCAATGGCTCACTTTTATGTGCCAGAAAGATTGAGCACAGCTACCCACACTGCTGGCGTCACAAGACCCCTGTTATATTCAGAGCCACCCCTCAGTGGTTTATTACCATGGATGGCAATGGTCTAAGAGCGCGCGCCCTTGAGGAGATTAAGAAGGTACGCTGGATTCCATCCTGGGGTCAGAACCGTATTGAGGCTATGGTAAGTCAGAGAACAGACTGGTGTATCTCCCGTCAGAGAACATGGGGTATGCCATGTGCCGTGCTTATCAACAAAGAGACAGGTGAGATTCACCCAGATACTCCTGCTATTGTTGAAAAGGTGGCCAAAGCCGTGGAACAAAACGGTATTCAGGCCTGGTGGGATCTTAAGGTTGAGGATCTTATCGACACTGATGCAGACAAATACTACAAGGATCCAAATACCCTTGATGTATGGTTTGACTCAGGCTCAACACAGTTTTCTGTAGTTGATCAGCGCCCAGAATTTAAAGGCAACAGCGCTGATATGTATCTAGAGGGCAGCGATCAGCACCGCGGCTGGTTCATGTCATCATTAATGCTCTCTGTAGCCATGAAGGACAAGGCTCCGTACCGTCAGGTACTGACCCACGGCTTTACCGTTGACGGTCAGGGCCGCAAGATGTCAAAGTCACTTGGCAACGTAATTGCTCCACAGAGCGTAATCAACAAATTAGGTGCCGATGTGCTGCGTCTGTGGGTGGCATCAAATGACTATACAGGCGATATTGCTGTATCAGATGAGATCTTCAAGAGATCATCTGACTCCTACCGCCGTGTGCGCAATACCATACGCTTCTTGCTTGCCAACCTCTCAGGCTTTGATCCAGCTAAAGACATGGTAGCCTTTGAGGATATGGTTGAGCTTGACAAGTGGGCAGTATCTCTTGCCTCCAAGACTCAGGATGAGATTATTGGCTATTATGACAACTATGACTTCCACCTTGTAGTCAAGACCTTAATGCGCTTCTGCTCTATCGAGCTTGGCTCATTCTATCTTGATATCATCAAGGACAGACAGTATACAGCCAAGGCTGACGGCAAGGCCCGCAGATCATGTCAGAGTGCACTGTATCTGATTGCCGAGGCTTTAGTCCGCTGGATCTCTCCTATCCTGTCCTTTACTGCTCAGGAGGCCTGGGAGGCTATGCCTGGCGAGCGTGAGCGCTTTGTCTTTACCCAGACTTTCTTTGAGGGGCTGCCTCGCATATCAGATGAGAGCGCCTTTAATGATGAGTACTGGCAGTATGTGCTCTCCTTTAGAGATGAGGCCAACAGAGCCATTGAAGAGGCCCGTAACCGCAATGTTATAGGTGCATCTCTTGAGGCCAATATCACCATCTATACAAGCAAAGAGCATGCTGCAAAACTTGCTATGCTTGAAGATGAGCTGCGCTTTGTACTTATTACCTCACAGGCATCTGTTGTGGTCGGTGATGCTCCAGAGGGCGCCTTTGCCTCTGAAAATGGTGACTTTGCCTTTGTTGTGGCCAAATCCGAGCACAAGAAGTGTGAAAGATGCTGGCATTATGAGGATGGTGTTGACAGCGATCCTGAGTATCCAGGTCTGTGCCCACGATGCATTGAGAATATCAAGCAGGCTCAGGGTGAGACAAGGAAGTACGCATAAATGTCAGGAGGCGTACGCAACGGCTCCATATTTTTGTTTGTAAGTGTGCTGATCCTGATACTGGATCAGTACACCAAATATCTGTGCGTCAACTATATTGAATATGGTACATGGGGTATTGAAATTACCCCATTTTTCAATTTAGTGCATGTCTATAATTATGGAGCTGCATTCAGCTTTTTGGCAGATATGGGCGGCTGGCAGAGATATCTGTTCAGTGCTATTGCCATCATACTGTCACTGGTCTTTATTATTCTGTTAAAACGCACGCCACGTTCGCATACACTAACCTGTCTTGCCTATGCTCTGTTTATAGGCGGAGCTCTTGGCAATCTTATTGACAGAGTTTTTTTAGGCTATGTGGTGGATTTTCTTTTGTTTTATATCTATACAGATGAGACCTTCTGGGCTTATCCTGCCTTTAATGTGGCAGATATAGCCGTATGTCTGGGAGCCTTTTTCCTTATTGTAACCACCTTCTTTAAAAAGGAGGATAAGGGCGAGAATAAGGATGAAAAGAGCGCAGGCGCTGATAGAACCTAAGAGAGATACTATGGCTTTTGAGATATATATTGCCAATACCCGTGGCATGTGTGCAGGTGTTGACAGAGCTATACGCACTGTAAA
The DNA here is from genome assembly GCF_900445255.1 of Anaerobiospirillum thomasii. Taxonomy (NCBI): domain Bacteria; kingdom Pseudomonadati; phylum Pseudomonadota; class Gammaproteobacteria; order Aeromonadales; family Succinivibrionaceae; genus Anaerobiospirillum; species Anaerobiospirillum thomasii. Next base: position 1,161,233 of record NZ_UAPU01000005.1, on the reverse strand, counting down.
CTGCGCTCTTGAAAAATACGGCGACAAGGTTTATGTACTCCATGAGGTGGTGCATAACAAGCATGTGGTACAGTCACTTGAGCAAAAGGGTGCCACCTTTGTTGAGTGCATAGATGATGTACCAGATGGCAGCGTGCTTATCTTCTCAGCTCACGGTGTAGGGCTTGAGATTATGGCCAAGGCCAAAAACCGTAATTTTATCAATGTGATTGATGCCACCTGTCCTCTGGTTAAAAGAGTGCACTTTAAGATAAACAAGGCCTCACAGGAGCATAAAAAAGCTATTGTCATAGGTCATGCCGGCCATCAGGAGGTTATAGGTACTGTAGGGCAGTATGATGGGGATAAGAGCAATGTGCATGTGGTTATGAGTGTTGATGATGTCAATGCGCTAAATCTTGATGGTAAGAATCTGGTATTTGCCACACAGACTACATTGTCAATTGATGAGGCTGCCAAAACTGTACAGGCTTTAAAGGCAAAATTCCCTGAGATTGAAGGTCCTGTCAAGGATGATACCTGCTATGCTACACAGCACCGTCAGGAGGCTATAAAGCAGCTCGCACAGATATGTGATGTAGTGCTTGTAGCCGGCTCTAAAAACTCATCAAATTCAAACCGCCTGCGCGAGGTGGCACAAAGTGTAGGAGCTGTGGCCTATCTTATTGATGATTATACTGATATTGACAACAGCTGGTTTGACAATGCCAAAAAGGTAGGTGTGTCAGCAGGAGCCTCTGCTCCTGAGTATCTGGTGCAGGATATTATAAAACATCTGCAGACCCTCTGTGATGTTCAGGTGCAGGGTGTAGGGTTAATTCCTGCCGATCGTGTCTTTCCTCTGCCTGATAATATCTAGTACAGGTTTTAAACCTATAAAAGGGTCGCAGAGACGACCCTTTTGCTCTGCTACCCTTCAATCCTTTAGCCGTAATCATTTCTAATGGCTGCACAGATAAGTCCTGGTATTATTTAACATTTATTGACACAGTCCTACTCCTGACAGGATTCTTTTAGTGCAAAGGCTAAAAAAGTTTTAAATATTGCACTTTATTTGTGAAAAGGCCAAAAAAACTCTTACATTTAAAAGTCATTGTTTTTATATTGCTTTTATAAATTGTACACATAAGGATAAAGATTATGGAACTGCCAACAGAGTGTCTGCATGCAGGATACAGCCCTAAAAGTGGTGAAGCACGTGCTCTGCCTATATATCAGAGCACAACCTTTTGCTACGATACAACACAGGAGGTGGCCAATCTTTTTGATCTTAAGACTGCAGGTTTCTTTTACTCACGTCTTGGCAATCCAACTGTAGATGCCATAGAGAAAAAAATTGCCGTACTTGAAGGCGGTGTCGGCGCCATGTGCACCTCATCAGGTCAGGCCGCCACTTTTGCCGCCATTTTAACTCTGGCCAAAAACGGCGATCATATAATTAGCTCATCCAATATCTATGGCGGCACCTATAATCTTTTTGCTGTAACCTTCAAACGCTTTGGCATTGAGGTAAGCTTTGTGGATCAGGATGCCTCTGCAGATGAGATTGCCTCACATATAAAGGATAATACCAAGGCCATCTTTGCTGAAACTATAGCCAATCCATCTATGGCAGTGCTTGATATTAAAAAGTTTGCAGATCTTGCTCACGCTCATAAGCTGCCTCTTATTGTGGATAATACCTTTGCCACCCCATATCTGTGCCGTCCTTTTGAATATGGTGCCGATATTGTCATTCACTCTACAACCAAGTATCTAGACGGTCATGCATCTGTGGTAGGCGGTGTCATTGTAGATAGCGGCAGATTTGATTTTGCAGGTAATGAGCGCTTTTGTGAGTTTAATGAGCCAGATGAGAGCTATCATGGTCTTATCTATACCAGGGATTTTGGCAATATGGCCTTTATTGTCAAGGCAAGAGTGCAGATTATGCGCGATATAGGCTGTGCCCAGAGTGCCCATGGCGCCTTTTTAATCAATCATGGTCTTGAGACCTTGCCAATGCGTATGCAAAGACACAGCGCCAATGCCCTTTGCGTTGCTAAATTCCTGCAAGGCTGCGATGAAGTTTCCAAGGTGCACTATCCAGGTCTTGAGGGCGATAAATACTATTATCTTGCCCAAAAGTATTTAAAAAAGGGCCAGTCAGGTGTGATATCTTTTGAGCTTAAAGGAGGCAGAGAGGCTGGTGCACGTTTTATTGATGCACTCAAGCTTATCTCTTTGCAGGTGCATGTGGCTGATATCAGAAGCTGTATTTTGCATCCGGCCAGCTCCACTCATAGACAGCTTAGCGATGAGCAGCTGCAAAGTGCCGGCATCAGTGCAGGTCTTGTCAGACTCTCTGTAGGCCTTGAGGATGTTAATGATATTATTAAGGATCTAGAGCAGGCCTTTTTAGGCATGTAAAAAATGAGGATCAATCCTCATTTTTAATCAGTGCAGGCTGTAGGGGGTCTGAGCCGTATCTGATGATGAGGCTCCTGTTACCCTGGCTTCAAAAAAGCCTGCATCCATAGCAAGCTTATGCAGATTATAAACTCTTATCTCACCTGCTCTCCTATTGCTGCAGATAATCTCATCTATACCCTCTAAGGTATTATTGACATCAATACCGTTGACAGTAACGTAAAGGTTGCGGCTCTGCCCTAAAACCACAAGCTCAATGCGTCCCTGATTTACCGATGCAATATCCACAGAGACAAAGGATCTGCTGTTATGATAGCGCTGCAGATATAATGAGCATACATCATTGGCAGTAGCCTGATGTATGCTGCAAAGACACAGCGCTACAATGACCACTTTCTTTAACATTTACAGCTTTGAGGCCTTAAGATAAAGAAGATCAAGGGCAATAGTGGCAGCAGCTAATGATGTTATCTCTGATATATCATAATTTGGAGCCACCTCCACTACATCAAAGCCTACAATATCAATGTCACTAAAGGAGCGCAGCAGTTTTAAAATCTTGTCTGTAGACAGACCGCCTGCAACAGGTGTGCCTGTGCCTGGGGCATAGGCCGGATCAAGACAGTCAATATCAAAGGTTAAATAGACTTTATTATTACCGACACGCTCTTTTATTGCATCATGCAGCATATCTACAGTCATATCAATGCATCTTGCTCCATCGAGGACCAAAAAGCCGTCATTTTCATCAAACTCTGTTCTTATGCCTATTTGCACTGAGCTTTGTGGGTCGATAAGACCTTCTTTAGGAGCATGATAGAACATAGTGCCGTGATCGCACTTAGAGCCATTTGAATAGGTATCGGCATGGGCATCAAAATGGATCATGGATATGGTGCCATAATGACGGGCAAAGGCTCTTAAAATAGGCAGGGTTATAAAATGATCGCCGCCAAATGTTACAGGATATTTGCCGTTTTGCAGCAGGGCATAGATATGGTCAGTCAGTTTTTGACACATATCCTCGCTGTCACCAAAGGAGTAGACCAGATCGCCGCAGTCGGCAATTTTTAATTTATCTCTTACATCAAATTTCCAAGGATAACGGCAGCCCTCCCAGGCTAGCTGTGTTGAAACCTGACGTATGGCTGCAGGTCCAAAGCGTGATCCTGAGCGGCCTGAGGTTGCCATATCAAAGGTTACACCTGTAATTATGGCATCGGCATCTGAGGTATATGGCTCAAAAAACAAAGGCTGGCGTAAAAAGCCAAAAGCATTTGACACAAGTGAATTATCATAGGCATTGTTTAGAGTTGGCATCTTAGTCCTCCAGATAGGTGTAGCCATAAAGGCCCTCACGGAATTCATCTATAAACTGTCGTTGCAGGGTTTCATCAAGATTGCTGTCACGTACCTGCGAGACAAACTGATTTAATAAAAGAGAAGGGTCAAGCTGTACATACTGCAGCATATCAGCCACAGTATCGCCCTCATCAGACAGTCTGACCTCAACCTTGCCATTTGGCTTGACATAGACATCAACAGCCTCGGTATCACCAAAGAGATTGTGCATGTTGCCTAGGATCTCCTGATAGGCGCCTACCATGAAAAAGCCAATTAAAGGCGGCTGTTCATCATACTCAGGAAATGGCATGGTACTTGAGATATCCTCATTATCAATATAGTGCTTGATGGCACCATCTGAGTCGCAGGTTATATCTAAAAGCACAGCACGGCGGGTCAATGGCTCATTGAGTTTTTCTAGCGGCATAATAGGGAAGAGCTGCTCTATACCCCATGAGTCTGGCAGTGACTGAAAGAGCGAGAAGTTGACATAAAGCTTATCTGCTGTGCGCTCCTGCAGCTCATCAATTATCTTGCGGTGGGAGCGGTTGTGTGCATCAAGATTGGACATGAGCATATTACAGATGCAAAGATACATCTGCTCAGCCCAGGCTCGCTCTTTTAGCGTAAAATCACCCTTGATATAGCCTGTGTGAACATCATGCAGATCAAACTGACTATCATGCAGCCATTCAGAAAATGAGCGGTGGCGCTTGTCTGAGCATATTTCCTTATAGGTGGTTAAAATAGAGTTAAGCTCTGCTTTGTTCAGATCAATATCCTTAAGCTCAGGCACCTTAAAATCACATCTTTCAACACCGATGACTGATGAGACTAAAACTGTATGATAGACAGTAAGGGCTCGGCCAGATTCAGTAAAGATGGTAGGCTCTTCTAGATCGTTCTCACGGCAGGCCTGACCAATGGCAAAGACTATATTGTTGGCATATTCTTTAAGGCCATAGTTTACAGAGCAGTCAGACTGCGATCTGGTGCCCTCATAATCAACACCAAGACCTCCGCCTACATCAAAACACTTGATATTGACACCAAGGTGGGCCAGCTCTACATAAAAACGGGCTGATTCTCGTACGCCGGTTACAATATCGCGTATGTTTGACAGCTGTGAGCCCAGATGGAAGTGTAAAAGCTCAAGGCATGAGAGCATATCCTGTGCCTTTAGCGACTCAACAAGAGATAGCACCTGAGCTGCTGACAGACCAAACTTTGAGGTCTCTCCGCCTGAGGACTGCCATTTTCCCGATCCCTGTGAGGCAAGACGGGCTCTGACACCAAGGCGCGGTCTGACCTCAAGACGACGGGCCTGAGCCAGAACTGTCTCAAGCTCTGAGAGCTTTTCTATAACAATATAGACTCTGTGTCCAAGTTTCTCGCCAATAAGTGCAAGTCTTGCATACTCACTGTCTTTATAGCCATTGCAGACAATAACAGAACGGGTACGTCCGGCATGGGCCAGCACAGTCATAAGCTCGGCTTTAGAGCCAGCCTCAAGACCAATAGGCTCGCCGCTTTGTGTCAAAGCTTCAATTACGCGGTGATGCTGATTGACCTTAATTGGAAAAACCAAAAAGTAATCGCCCTTGTAGTCATAGTCGCTGCGGGCCTTTTTAAAGGCTGCATTAATCTGTCTGACACGATGAGGCAGAATCTGTGGAAAGGCAAAGAGTGCCGGCAGACGCTGACCTGTTTTGGCCCTGGCCTCTACAAGCTCGGCCAGATCAACATAGGCCTCCTGTATATCAGGATTAGGGCAGACACAGACATGTCCCTTGTCATTGACAAAAAAGTAGTTGGCTCCCCACCAATCTATATTATATGCACTCATCTGTTTTTATCCTTTTAAATAGTAATGCCCATAGTGATGCGCTATAGACAAATTATAGAGTAAAAGAGGGTGTAAAGCTAAATATAATATTAAGTTTCAAATCCTTAAGATAGCAAGGGCATAGGCACAGACCCTTGCAGCTCTATAACTTTTGACAGTCTAAAACATGATCTAAAAGTTTTACGCCAGATGGAAAAATAAAAAAGCGCTGTAGCGCTGATATAAAGGCGCTTTATTGGTCAAACACTTCAAAACAGGACTTTATTGCACTTGTATATTGACCATGTCTCGTTAAATGACAGCAAAAAGATTGTAATTTACTGAGTATAAAATGTCTGAAAGCAAATTACCAAACCTCCCTTAGTATAAAAAGACAAAGTAATGAGCAAAGAGGATTGGGATTATTATTTTGAGTGTAGCAAAAATGTGAAAAATCAATGTCTAAAGAAGAAATTCACAGACTTTTATCTACTACAACCTTACTATAGAGCACATCAATGGACAGTACAGATATTGATAAATACGTTAGACTTATGCGTCTTATACTAGGAAACTTGTTCTGCCGCTCTTACTGTAAAACACTTACAGAGCTTTAAAGCAATACATGAATTTAATTTATATGAAGCCAAACTAAAATATCCTGATGAATTTTAAGCTCTTTTATAAAAAATAAGCGCCGGTATCTGCGGCGCTTATGTATAGGGTTACTTTAAAACAGATATTTTAAAGCTTTGATATCTCTTCAATCTGAGAAAGTATGCCCTGCAGCTGAGTCTTGTTAAGATCAAGCTGAGCCTTGGCACCATCTATAATCTTGGCAGGTGCCTTGGAGACAAAGGCCTCATTTGACAGCTTGGCCTCAATGCCTGCAATAATACCGCGGGTCTTGTCAGCTAGATCATTTAATCTCTTAAGCTCGCTTTCCTTGTTGATAAGAGAGCTCATAGGAATTAAGATCTCACCCTTTAAGATTGGCTTTGAGATACATGGCACGCTGGTGCTCTCACCTGCTTTTATAAAGCTGCAGGCTTTGACATTGGCAAGAGCACAGACTAATGAACTGTTCTCATCAAGCCAGGCACACTGCTCATCAGTTGCACCGCGCAGTATTGGCTCAAGCACAGCAGCAGGAGAGGCTTTCATCTCGGCACGCAGGTTACGCACAATAGTTACAAACTCTTTGATGTAATTGACTGCATCAAGAGCGCTTTCATCTACGCTGTAGTCTGAGACTGTAGGGTAGGCTGCAGTGATAATTGACTTGTCAGCATTGAGCCTGTCAATTCTAAGAGCGGCGTTTTGCCATATGGTCTCTGTAATATAAGGCATTACAGGGTGAGCTAAACGCAGTACAGTCTCAAGCACATCAACGAGAGTATAGGCTGTGGCATTCTTCTGCTCTGCGCTTACATTCTCATCCTTTAAAATAGCCTTGGTAAACTCAAGATACCAGTCGCAGTATTCATTCCAGATAAACTCATATAAAGATGCAGCTACCTGATCAAAACGGTAGGCATCAAGAGACTCTGTTACTGACTTGATGGTCTTTGACAGAGTGGAGAGAATATATCTGTCTGCAAGGCTCAGATCCTTAGCCTGTGGCTTGACAAGAGACATGCCATCAACATTCATAAGCACAAAGCGGCTGGCATTCCACAGCTTGTTACAGAAGTTTCTATAACCGTCAAGACGCTTCATATCCCAGTTGATGTCACGGCCGTTTGAGGCAAGAGCACATAGGGTAAAGCGCAGAGCATCAGTACCGTGAGCGTTGATGCCGTTAGGGAACTGCTTGCGTGTTCTGTCTGCAATCTTCTTGGCAATCTGAGGCTGCATCATGTTGGCAGTTCTCTTGGCAACAAGAGACTCAACATCAATACCGTCAATCATATCAAGAGGATCAAGTACATTGCCCTTTGATTTTGACATCTTCTGACCTTCCTCATCACGGATAAGGCCAGTTACATATACTGTATGGAATGGAACCTGTGATGAACCGTCTTTATTTTTCATAAAGTGCAGGGTCATCATGATCATGCGGGCCACCCAGAAGAAAATAATGTCAAAGCCGGTGACAAGCACTGCTGTTGGGTGGAAGGTCTCAAGCTCCTTGGTGTTGTCAGGCCAGCCCAAGGTTGAGAAGGTCCACAGAGCTGATGAGAACCAGGTGTCAAGAACATCAGGATCCTGGGTTAATTCAACATCTGATGACAGATTGTATTTGGTGTAGACCTCATCAATATCGCGGGCTACATAGACATTGCCCTTGTTATCATACCAGGCAGGAATTCTGTGACCCCACCACAGCTGACGGGAAATACACCAGTCCTGCAGATCGCGCATCCATGAATAGTACATATTGGTGTACTGAGCTGGAACAAATTTGATGCGGCCATCCTCTACAGCCTCAAGAGCCTCTTTGCCAAGCATCTGTGCTCTTACATACCACTGATCAGTAAGCATAGGCTCAATAGGTACACCTCCTCTGTCGCCATATGGCTGTGACAGGGTGTGTGGCTCAATCTTCTCTAAAAGACCAAGACTCTCAAGATCTGCAACTATGCACTTGCGGGCTTCAAAGCGCTCAAGACCGCGATACTTTTCAGGAATGAAGGATGAAACAGCATCGGTGTCTTCACCGTTGGTGTCAAAGGTTTCAGCTTCCTGTCTGATGCAGCCATCCTCGGTCATGATATTGATCATAGGCAGTTTGTGTCTGCGACCTACGGCATAGTCATTAAAGTCATGGGCAGGGGTAATCTTAACGCAGCCTGTACCTGTCTCCATATCAGCATGGGTATCGGCAATAATTGGAATTCTGCGCTCAACTAAAGGCAGGGTGAGGAATTTGCCTATTAAATCTTTAAATCTCTCATCCTCAGGGTTTACTGCAACGGCTGTATCACCAAGCAATGTCTCAGGACGGGTGGTGGCAACTAAAAGATGATCCTTGCCTTCTTTGGTTTTGGCACCGTCACAGAGCATGTAACGTACATACCACATGCTGCCCTTGGTTTCCTTGTTTTCCACTTCAAGATCGGAAATGGCAGTACGCAGTTTTGGATCCCAGTTAACCAGTCTCTTGCCTCTGTAGATAAGATCCTCATCATATAGTCTGACAAAGACCTCAAGCACTGCACGGGATAGACCCTCATCCATAGTAAAGCGCTCGCGATCCCAGTCAACAGAAGTGCCAAGACGGCGCATCTGACGGGTAATAGTGCCGCCTGACTGCTCCTTCCACTGCCAGATTCTGTCAATAAAGGCCTCACGACCTAAATCCTTGCGGGTAAGATTTTCTTCTGCAAGCAGTTTGCGCTCCACCACCATCTGTGTGGCAATACCGGCATGATCAGTACCACACTGCCAGAGGGTATTGTCACCCTTCATGCGGTGGTAGCGAATAAGGCTGTCCATAATGGTCTGCTGAAAAGCATGTCCCATATGTAAAGAGCCTGTGACATTAGGCGGTGGCAGGGCTATGGCATAGCCTGGTTTTGTCTCATCACCGCTGGCCTTAAAAAAGCCTTTTTCTTCCCAGCTTTTATATATGCTGCTTTCAAAATTCTCCGGCTGGTAGGTCTTATCCATTTCCATAAGTATGCTCGCAAATTTACTAATAATCTTTAAGAATTATTTTTCATTGAAAATGACTTTGATTGTATCTTTTTACCTGCCTTATGTCACGTAAAAATACTTTTTTGGTGCATAGGCACATCTGTGGACAGATTAAAAGAGCATATTTCTATCTTGCCTCTTGATTAAATGATCAATAAAAGCAGCATTAGGCCTTATAGGAAATTAGAGGATTTTCATTGTGCTGTTATTCTTGATACTCAAGATCTCAGAAAACGCTTTTATACAAAATCCACCATCTGTCAAAGAACTGTAATAAAGCGTTTAGACAAAAGTCTTTAATAACAAAAAATAATAGACAAATTGTCTTTGCTAAGACTGCGACATAATAAGTGAAGGTTGAATTGTTAACTGTGGGTAAATTGCAGCAATAAAGAGGATGTAAGGTTGTTACTTTATAAACTTTAAACAAAATGCTAAAGTTTTTTTCTTTCATGACGATAACTAAAAAATAAATAGGATTTATTTTAGGAGGCCGCCATGGCTCTTTTTGTTAATACTAACGTATCATCAATCAACGGTCAGCGCAATCTTACCAATGCTACCAACAATTTAAATACCACATATCAGAGATTATCTTCTGGTATGCGCATCAATTCAGCCAAAGATGACGCTGCCGGTCTGCAGATTTCAGATCGTTTAACTTCACAGATCAATGGTTTAAATCAGGGTAATCGCAACACCAATGATGGCATAGCTTTAGCTCAGACAGCTGAAGGCGCTATGGATGAGATGACTAATATGTTGCAGCGTATCCGCACCTTAGCCGTTCAGTCATCAAACGGTACCAATAACACTAAAGACCGTGAGGCTATTCAGCAGGAAGTAACTCAGTTGTCACAGGAAATCACCCGCATTGCCTGTCAGACCAAATTTGGTGGTGAGAAGATTTTAGGTGGTGGCTCTGGCCAGGCTGGTCAGATGAATGGATTAATGAACTCAGTAGGTCTTGTTAAAGTTCAGGTTGGTGCATACCAGGGTGATACCTTAGATATGAAGTTCAATAGCCAGGGCTTTACAATGTCTAAGATTGCATCAACTGCGGGCATTAAAGATGATGCTACTGAAGGATACAGTAAAGACACTCTTTCATTTACTGTAAGCAAGCAATCATTAGCAGCTTTAGCTATTACAGCAGTAGATAAGTTCGTTCAGGTTATTGATACACAGCGCGCTCACTTAGGTGCCATGCAGAATCGTATGGAATCATCAATCCGCAATCAGTCAAATGTTTCCATGAACGTATCTGATGCCCGCGCCCGTATCCGCGATACAGATTTTGCCGAAGAGTCTGCCAAACTGTCACAGCAGACCATCATTCAGCAGGCAGCATCATCCATGCTGACACAGGCCAACTCAAGACCACAGCTGGCTCTGTCACTGCTTGGCTAATAAGATTCAATCTGAATTGTGTTTTTACGAAGGAGGCTCAGGCCTCCTTTTTAATTTTCAATAAATTTGTAGCAGAGCCTAAAGTAGGCTATATCCACTAATAGGCAAATAGGCGTAACACATCTGCCGTATGAGTGTTATGAAAATACTCTTTTAGGAGCATTTTTTTTACGAGTGGGTACATTAAAGTCTTAAGACATTTTAGTGCATAAAAAGTCCTGCCACTTAGTTGTAAGAAGCATGAGTTTTAGATATGACTAAAAAGGGCCAGAGAGAGCTCTGGCCAATGAGCATAATGCTCAGGAGAGAAAGCTTTTAATAATTTATTAACCTCCAAGCAGAGACAGAGCAATCTGTGGTCTCTGATTGGCCTGGGATAAAATAGTCTGTGAAGCCTGCTGCAATATCTGATTTGCAGTTAATGATGCAGTTTCCTCAGCAAAGTCAGTATCACGAATACGTGAGCGGGCATCAGATTCATTTTCCTGAATGTTGGCCTGGTTTCTGATGGTTGACTCCATACGATTCTGCACAGCACCAAGCTCGGCACGCTTGGAGTCAATAACCTGAATTAATTTATCCACATTACCAAGAGTTAACTGTGCCTGTGACTGATTTGAGACAGAGAAGGAAATACCAACACCATTCACAGCTTTAAAGCCAGTATCCTGATTTAAGTTTTGAATTCCAGCTTGTGAGGCTATCATGGAGAGCATAAAGCCTTTTGACATGCCACCTACAGCAATGGTATCGTTGGCATTAGCACCTACCTGGAAGGTCACACTTCCGTTTGATCCAATGATTGTAGACTCACTATTACCGCCGGCACCACCTTGTGCGGTTCTAAATCCATTAAGAACTGTTTTGCCTGCATAGGTAGTTTTACATGAAATACGGGTAATTTCGGCAGATAACTGTTCAATTTCCTGCTGGATAGCAACACGATCATCAGCTGAATAGGTACCGTTGGCAGCCTGAATGGAGAGAGTTCTGACACGCTGCAGCATATTTGTCATCTCATCCATGGCGCCTTCAATTGTCTGGGCAAAGGCAATGCCGTCGTTACAGTTTCTGTTGCCCTGGCCTAAACCGTTGATCTGAGAGGTAAGACGATCAGAGATCTGAAGACCTGCAGCATCGTCTTTAGCTGAGTTGATTCTAAGACCTGATGCTAATCTCTGATATGAAACATTAAGGGCATTGGTTGCGTTTGTAAGTTTACGTTGGCCATTAATGGCTGAAACGTTAGTATTTACATAAAGAGCCATGTTTTTCTCCTGAGTATATGTGTCTGAGTTTGCCATAAATGGCAGTTTTATTAACTTAACTCATATAAAGAAAAATACATGCCAACTTTTATAAATGTTTAAATAATTTTTAATAAGTGGTTGATTATCAGATAAGGAAAAGGAGGCCGAAGCCTCCTTTTGCAAAGAATAGAAACTTAAAAATTAGCCAAGCAGTGACAGCGCCAGCTGTGGTCTTGAGTTAGCCTGTGTCAGCATTGAGCTTGCAGCTTGCTGAATAATGGTCTGCTGTGACAGTTTGGCTGATTCTTCGGCAAAGTCTGTATCACGGATACGTGCACGTGCATCAGATACGTTCATGGAAACATTTGACTGATTGCGGATTGATGATTCCATACGGTTCTGCATGGCACCTAAGTGAGCGCGTTTAGTGTCAATAAGAGAAATAAACTTATCAACTGAGTCAATTGCTTTTGAAGCTAGTGACTGCATGGAAATAACAAATGCACCTTTATCAAAGCCGTGATCATCAAGTTTTGCAGCTGCGCCTAAAGCAGTACTTGCAATCTTTGATAATACAAAGCCAAGAGAAAAACCTGTCATCTTAAGAGTGTCGCCATTGTAGGCACCAACCTGAATAACAATATTACCATCTTTATCAATGAGGCCATTGCCGGTACCACCACCAGCACCACCAGCTGCAGCGCCAGCACCAGCGAGTATCTGCTCACCACCAAATTTAGTTGCACAGGCAATACGTGTAATCTCGCTTGATAACTGAGCTACTTCCTGCTGCAGAGCCTCACGGTCCTTTGCATTATTGGTGCCGTTTGATGACTGTACAGCTAAAGTACGGATACGCTGTAACATGGTTGTCATCTCATCCATGGCGCCTTCCATAGTCTGGGCAAGAGCTATGCCATCTATATCGGACTGGATCTTAAATCAAGCACTTTTTTTAATTTTTTCACAGATCAAAATGCCTACTCTTTTAAATAGAATTCCTGATTTTATCGCGTTTATATCCAGTTAAGCCCAAAATTTTGGGCGTAAAAAAATTCAGAGGGCAAAAATCTGTCCTCAGCTTAAATTGGGTCACATAAAAAACAAAAAAATAGCTTTTTACGGCATAAAATTTCTCCCGCAGAACGGGGACTTTAGAGTCAGACAGGCCTTTTTTCAGGCTTTAATAGCTCGCAGCTAACATCTATATTATGAATTTCAGATAAAAAATCTAAATGCTAATGGCATTTATAGTTATCATTCAAAGTGGGTTGCAGTCATGTTTCTCTACATTATTGAAATGGCTCGAAGCCCAGAATTACATTAAGAGTCAACACGACTGCCTGACTCTATAGTTCGTTCAAATTATTGGTTAATAGGATTTAAATCTAAGTCTCTTTGCATATAAAGCTCCTATAAGCTCTGCAGAGTAATTTCAGTTGCGGCCTGATATTGTTCAGCCTTCTTGATGCTGTTTAAAGTGCTTTTGGCTTTCTTGCCAAATGTATTAACCTTTCTTTGTACAATTTTCAAAATCTCCTGTGCTCCTGCGTGTTTTACAGTATTGGCAAAAGCATAGGAGTGAGCGGAAATGTCATTTATAAGCAAATCTAAAAATGCAAAATAGTTGTTGCCAAACCAGCCCATAAGCGAGCCTCTGCCAGGGCAGATGCTGTCAATAGTGGCATAAAAGCAGTTGTAGTCATTAAACAGGGCATGACTGATACGCTCTTTTATAAGATGTCTTTCATATCTGCTGTCCACTTTTGGCAGCTTGTAGTTGTTCTGATAGGTAGGCATGATGGCAGTGTCATTTTCAAAATCAGAAACCATTAAAGGCTCATCCTGACAGGAATTGTGAGCCTCTTTGACTCTGGTTATTGTGTACAGCCCGCAAAGCATGGCAGTCATGCCTTGCTTGGATACTCTTCTTGATTTACGTATTGAGGCAATAATATCGGATCTATCATCTACCTTAACCTTGGAGAACTGCCTGAGCTTACTTTTATTTCTGCCATCGGCATCTTTTTTAAGTGGCATATATTGCTTGTTCTGTTTCATCATGGCAATGTAGACGGCCACAGCATGACATATGTTTTTCCATAAGCTGCAGTCATCTGATATTCCAAAGTCATGGCGCATAGATTCAGCCAGCTGTCCTAAAAACATACTCTTTTTAAAGGACTTTCGTCCTTTTCTGCTTTGCCTGCGACCTTTACAATGCTTATGTCCTGTAGAGCTCTGTACAGGAACTATACCCAGGTATGACTGAGCATCCTTGGCTGAGGCAAAACGCCATACATCACCTAGTGAGATAACAAGCTCAAAAGCCTGATATCTGCCTATGGCAGGAATCTGACAAGCTGCTGTCATGGCAATATTGGAGGGCACCACTAAATCTTTTATGGCACATTTTTGGGTTTCAATCTGCATCTGCAGCATTACAGCCTCCTGTATACTGCCAATAAGTGATGAGGCCATGGTGTAAAACATAATGGCATCCATCTCCTCATAGCTATAGCCAGGGGCTGGAGTCAGATGTGTAAGCACTCCGTCTGTTACAATATCTTTACAGTAATCTAAATTTAAACCCTCAAATCCTTTATATGTAACCTTGCCGGCTTTTATTTCATCAGCACTGGATCCATTATCTATAAATCTTACCTGCAAATCTGGTGTTACATCTTCATCATTGCAGATGCTGCGCATCTGCAATGCTCTGTTGATTTGCTCATCATCTAAAAGACGCAGTCCCCTGACAGCAGCTATAAGCTCTTCATTATGTTTAGGGTCACTATCAGATAAAACCCTTTGTACACAGTATCTTAGCTTTGGCATAAGTGAGAGCAGTAACAGTGTGGCGGCACGGCACACCTCATCGCCATTGGCATTTTTATCTATGGCAGTGCCGGTAAGCTCGAGCACTGCATTTTTAATTTCAGTTATGACACTCTGATATCTCTGATTTTTGGCCTTGAGTATAGATGATATGATTTTACCAGTGGCACAGTATTCATCAGATATAAGAGATTTAGGTATCAGGTTTGAGGGAGTGGAGCCTGCTATAAATAAAATGGTGGCATCACTTTTATCAGTCTTGGAGTCACGGCTTTTTAAATAATTGATATGTGTGTTCTTGAGGGCAACATAGGTATAGTGCCTGCCATGGTGGGCTTTTTGGTTAAGCCTTTCCACCATATCATTGAGCTTGGATATCATAGAGCAGGACTCTGAGACTATAAACATGCTCTGATGACTTAAGTCTAAATAGGCTAAAAGCACATTGGTCTTTACAGGGACACTGACAGGATAGTGCAGTGTGTCATGATAAAAACAGATTTCCTGTAATTCTGAGGCCAAATCTATACCTACAATCAGTTCACCCTTATCGGTAAAGCCACCTAACTGCTGTTTTATCTTGTTGCGGTTGGATCGCGATGTAAGATTAAAGATGATAGCAGCGGCAGCTGGCAGCTCTATCACCACATACTTCTTACATTTACTGACAATTTTATTAATCATGTATGGCTCAAAGACATTCACGTACTTTTTAAGCTCACTTTTTTCTATGATGACAGGTATGTTTTCAAATTCTTTGCAGCCTGCTGCAACTAAATGAGCCTTGCTTCTGGACTTGGCTCTCTCCACTCTTTCAAAAAGTGCTCTGTAGCTTATATTCAGATGCTCCTGAGCCTCCTGCCTGCTGTTAAAACTCATAGGCAGTGAGTCACTTGTTTCAAATAAATCCTGAATAATGCGATCACATTGCAGCTTGGTAGCCACCTTAAAATCAAAATTTATCCAGGCTTGAGCAAATGGGTTATTTCTTAAATCGTAGATCTGTGACATAATTAAATCCTCGTTTTAAAGAAAATTTAGAGGTAAGAGCTCTGTAGTGACATACAGGGCTCTTTTGTTGCCTCTAAAGATTTTCAAAACACATAACTTGTAAAAATAAAAACACATCAAATAAAAACGTGACGTTTCTGGCATACTATAATAAAAGCCAATAAATCGTAAAAATTTTTAGAAAAATCCTAAAGTTACCCCCCCCCCCCCCGGTCGATAATTAAGCTATAGAAAGAAACAGATTCAATTTAGGAGGTCGCCATGGCGCTATTCGTCAATACCAACGTTTCATCAATCAATGGCCAGAGAAACCTGACCAATGCTACCAACAATCTCAATACCACCTATCAGAGATTATCATCTGGTCTGCGTATTAACTCTGCTAAAGATGATGCTGCAGGTCTGCAGATTTCTGACCGTCTGACTGCTCAGATTAACGGTTTAAATCAGGGAAATAGAAATACGAACGACGGCATAGCCCTTGCTCAGACTATGGAAGGAGCTATGGATGAGATGACAACCATGTTACAGCGTATCCGTACCTTAGCAGTACAGTCATCAAACGGTACGAATAACACCAAGGACCGTGAGGCAATTCAGCAGGAAGTGACACAGCTGTCATCTGAGATAACACGAATTGCTAAGCAAACAAAATTTGGTGGAAACACTATATTAAATGGCAGTGGGGCTGGTAGTATAGTTGCCAGTGGTGGTGTTATCACAATTCAGGTTGGTGCCTATAAAGGCGATACCTTACAGATGACAGGTTTTAGTGAAGGATTTGCTTTAAGTCTTTTTGCTTCAGCTGCAGTCGGGGCTGCTTTAACTGAAGACGATCATGGTTTTGTGGCAGGTAAATTATTTGTAGTAACATCTCAATCCAAGGCAGCAGCTGCAATTACTACAATTGATTCAGTTATTGCTGGAATTGACAAACATCGTGCCCATTTGGGTGCTATGCAGAACCGTATGGAATCATCAATTCGCAATCAGTCAAATGTTTCCATGAACGTATCTGATGCCCGTGCCCGTATCCGTGATACAGACTTTGCCGAAGAGTCAGCCAAACTGTCACAGCAGACCATCATTCAGCAGGCTGCATCATCCATGCTGACACAGGCCAACTCAAGACCACAGCTGGCTTTATCACTGCTTGGCTAATATATTCAAAATTTGAGTTCTGTATTAAGGAGGCATCGACCTCCTTAAACATCCAAACAAAAAGAAGGCCACAGCCTTCTTTTTCTATGCATTTTACAATGCATCCATCTTGATTGAATCATGTTCCTATTCAAAGGGCAGTTTTAAGCTAGACGCGATTTCGAACTTAGATTCAATCTTTTTTGTAGACAATACTCCAGGTAACGCAGGTACTGTGTATACTTGTGTTGACGTAAGCTTTAAGCCTAAGATTGCCTTAAATACTTTATACTTGCTATTACCTTTTAAATACCATATACTAAAACTGTAGCGTGTTTATTTTAGTATAGGTTCAATAACCTTTACATAATTGACTCCTCTGTTAGGGGTTGATACTTTTTAAGTCAGGCTCACAAACCTGTATAATTAAATTAAAGTCCTCCTCTTAAATCGAGTTGGATAATAGTTTTTATATTTTTTAGGTTCATTCACCTGACTCATTAAAATTTGGTTGTCATCTTTTATGACATAAGTTTTTTACATACACAAATCTATATTCGCTTTCACGGGCATTAAGCTTGTTCGTGGTTTTCCTGTAAAAAACTTTAAATAAAAGACATTAAATACATTCTTTATAGGCAGTTAGTAGCCCACTTGCTCTTTGCGTTGTATAGGGGGTCTTATCCCTTATAACAGCAAATGCAGTTCTGGCTATGTGATTTGCTATGGCGCAGATTAAGACCTTACGTCTCTTTTGCATCTGCACCTTGATCTGCTCATTCTCTGAATTTTCCAACGTCTTTTTTAATGTATTTGAGTAGTGGGCCATAGCTCCTATGTAGAGCATGCCTGCCAGAGCTCTGTTGCCAAAATGTCTGACTCCAAGATTGGTTGCAGTGCCACCTGATCCTTCTACATGGGGTGCTATGCCACAGAAGCCTGCAAAGTGCTTGGCATTTTTGAAGTTTGATATATCAAAGCCTGCAATATAGAGCATCATAGCTATAATATAGCCAACGCCAGGTATGGTTCTTAGCAGCTGACATGTTGTATTCTTGCGTGAGAGCTCCTCAATTTGTTTATCCAGTCCATCAATAATTTTTACACAGTGCTCTATCTGTGCAATATAGGTCTGCAGCGATATATCAAAAAAGATAAAGGCTTCACTGTCGGCACCTTGCTCGAGCAGCATCTGCTCCTTGTAAGCAAGCGCCTTTTTTATCATCCTTTGAGGACTTAAATCCCGTGGTAGGACTACTCCTAATTCATACATGAATGCGCGCAGCGCATTCAGGCTCTTAACCTTCTGGCTTGTAATGCATGAACGGGTTGTCATGAGACTTGAGAGCATCTGATGATCAAGACTTTTACATTTTATGCTCAGATCTGCACTGTCACGGTCAAGTAAAGCTTTGAAGATGGCAAGAGCATCAATCTTATCTGTCTTTTCTTTTTTCTTATGTTTACGTATATTTTCTGCCATAAAGCATCTGTACTCATGGCCCAGCTCCTGAGCACGGCGTGCCCAGTAGTGGCAGGCGCCACATGCCTCAAAGCCTACAATCAAAGTTCCTGATTCATATGAGCTTAGTACACTTTCAAGCTCGCTGGCTCTTATTTCTTTATTGATTATCTTTTTATGGGCTATTGAGTAGTAGCAAATCTGAACAACTCTGGATGCAAGATCTACTGCAAGGTATCTTTTACCAGTTTTTAGAAAGAATTCGTTTATGTAGTCTATGGATGCTTGAGATATTGTAGATGTGGGCATGTTAGCTTCCTCATTGTAAAAACCTTGGGAAGCAGGAGGGGCTGAAATACTATGCAGCGGTTACCGCTTCCTTCTGATAGCATTCGTTGGTATTACGATTACCCTGGTTTAAACCATTGATCTGAGAGGTTAATCTGTCTGAAATCTGAAGACCAGCGGCATCATCTTTGGCTGAGTTAATACGAAGACCTGATGATAATCTCTGATAGGTGGTATTGAGATTGTTGGTAGCATTGGTCAGGTTGCGTTGACCATTAATGGATGAAACGTTGGTATTTACAAACAATGCCATGGCGGCCTCCTAAAAATAAATTCTGTTTTATATTCTCATTATCGTCAGTTAAAAAGTCCAACTTTAGATCTTATTTAAATTTTTTGTTAGTAACTATTAAAAAAAGATAATATAAGCAGTAGCTACTACTTGAAGGATAGATATCTATAGGATTTTCGAGCGCCTTGATATGAGAATTTAAGGTACTTTTGAGCATATATGAAGATAATATTGACTAAAAATGATAGAATTTACGAAATTTTTTGGTTATAGGTTTACATATGGCAAAGGCTCAGAACAAAACAAAGCAGGGACTGTCTGCATCCATTAAAGAAGAAGTTGAAATAATTGAAGGACCGCTTAAAGAGCCTCGTAAATTCTCTATTGCCTGGATTATACAGGCTGCTCTTATATCACTTGTCATATTGCTTATAGCATCAGGCTACTCAATTTTAAATGCCATAGGCAATGATCCTCTAAAAGCCCGCAGTCTGCCTTATGAGCTTGAGGCCAACAGAGGTGTATCTTATGTAGTGCACGATCTGCTAGATGATAAATACCCGCCATTTATAATTTCACTGTGGGTGCAGCTCAATGCTGATGACTACAGAGGCATTCAAAGGGGATTTTATGTTATTGACGGCAAGATTAGCATTAAGGATCTGCTTGAGAAAATGAAGCGCGGCGAGGTTTATGTCGAGGACCCGCAAACTCTGCCTATTGCTGAGGGCATGCAGTTTGAGCTTATCTTAAAGCGCATGATGGCACGAGGCGATCTGCAAAATGATCTTATTGTACTTAAGGACGTGCCTGCCTTTATTCAAAAGACTCTTGAGAGCAAGGAGCTTATTGAGGCTATAGGTGGTGTTCATGACTCACTTGAGGGGTTGCTGCTGCCTGCCACCTATCCATATTATAAAGATAATACAGCAAGCGATATTATTGCCTATGCCCTAAAGGATATGGCGCAGTACATGCTAACCTCATGGCCATCAAAAGATGATGGTCTTGAGCTTAAGGATCCATATGAAGCTTTAATTCTTGCCTCACTTGTTGAGCGTGAGAGTGCTATTGCCGAGGAAATGCCGCAGATTGCCAGTGTCTTTTACAACAGACTTAAAAAGGGCATGCGTCTGCAGACCGATCCTGCTGTCATGTATGGTGTATCCCCGCTCTTTCGCGGCCCTTTAAGAGCCTCACAGCTTAAAAAAGATACACCTTATAACACCTATACACGCGCAGGGCTGCCACCTACACCTATAGCCATGCCGTCAAAAAATGCTATTGATGCTGTTTTACATCCTGCCAACAGCAAGGCCATATTCTTTGTGGCCAAAAGTCATGATCCAAAGGATGGACATGTGTTCTCAGATACGCTTGATGAGCATAACAGATCCGTTGCAGTTTATAAAAAGCGCGTAAGAGAATATTTAAAAGAGACTAAAAATTCAAAATAGGCCATATATGCAAGGTTTTTTTATTACTCTTGAGGGCACTGAAGGTGCCGGTAAAACTACTGTAGTGCCTTATATCAAAGATTTTATTGAAAGTAAGGGCATGATTTGTGAATGTGTAAGAGAGCCTGGCGGCACAGCTATTGCCGAGCAGATAAGAGCTATACTTAAAACTCCATGCTCAGAGAAGATGGATAATGTGACAGAGCTACTTTTAATGTATGCAGCAAGATGTCAGCTGGTAAATTCATATATTAAACCCAAGCTTGCGCAGGGCGTATGCATTGTCTGTGACAGACATGATCTTTCAACCATAGCCTATCAGGGCGGAGGACGTGGTCTGTCTATGGCTCTGATAGAGTCAATACGTAATATAGCGCTTGGTGATTTTAAACCCGATCTGACATTGTTAATGGATATAGAGCCTGCAGCTGGTATGCAAAGGGCCAGATCGCGCGGTGAGACTGACAGATTCGAGCTTGAGGAGCTGTCCTTTTTTACACGCGTAAGAGAAAGTTATCTTGAGGCTGCCAAAACACGGTCTGAGGTTGAAGTTATAGACAGCTCAAAGGATAGAGAGCAGGTCCGAGCTGCTGTTACAGACATAATGGAAAAATTCTTTAATGATAAAACTATTGCCATGGCTTGAGCCTTATTATCAGAATTTTATAAAGGCCCTTGATAATGGCAGGCTTACGCCATCTGTCATTATAGGAGGCAGTGCAGGGCAGGGTGTGTATAATCTTGCACTTTACTGTGCCAAGGCCTATCTGTGCCAGCACAGGATCAATAGGCATCCTTGCGGTCAGTGTCGCTCCTGTACCACATTTGAGGCCATGTCGCATCATGATCTGCGCGTGGTTATGCCTACTGGCCCTAAAAGCAAAAGCGCTGATAAAGAAGGACAGGATTTTGATGATTTTTCAAACCGCTATGAGGCGCTTTTAAGCCCTGATATCTTTTTAAAGCACAAAAAGACACTGCGCGTAGATGCACTAAGGCGCATGAATGATTATGTCTATGAGTCATCTGTCTCAGGTCCGTGCAAGGTATGTCTTATTGCCGATGCTCAGTATATGAATGAGAGTGCGGCCAATGCCATCTTAAAAACCTTTGAGGAGCCGCCTGCCAATACGCTTTTGATTCTTGTCTCTGACAATTATGAAAGTCTTTTGCCAACTATTTTATCAAGAGGTCTTAAAATGCCTCTTATGACAACAGACACAGCACTTGCTCTGCAGTATCTTGAGCAAAACGGGCATGATGTCTCTTTGGGCAGTGTGGCTCTGTCCTTGTGTGATAATGCCCCGCTTGAGGCAGCCCATCTTATAGAATGTGGCAGAGCAGAGCAGGCAACAGCGTTAAAAGACGCTCTTTGTGAATATGTACAAGGTAGAGTCAGTGCCGATGATATAATAGTCATGCTCAAAGAGTGGGCGCTTGATACAAATCTTAGTGACCTTGGCCGCATATTGACAGCACTTATTGTGCAGATTATAAAATATAAGGCAGGCGTGGGCCTTGCCTCACTGCCACTGCTTGATAATAAAACTGCTGCTGTCTTTGCGCAGTTGAAAGCAGATAGACTCTTTGGTGCTGCCGAGTCTTTAAAATATCTTGATGATATGCAGCAGGGCATGGCCATACGCGCCCCTTATGCTACATTACGAACATTTTTAGCAGGACTGTTGGGATAAAAGTTGATACTTAACAGATATATTTTCAAAGAGCTGCTACGCTCGCAGCTGGTGGTTTTTGCAGTTTTATATACTGTATTTATAAGCCAGCTTTTAATCCGCCTTATATCAGAGGCTTCTATTGGCAGCATACCTGGCGCCATTGTGGCACAGCTTGTATTGTATGCTCTGCCAGAGATTTCAGTGATACTGCTGCCCTTAACTGTCTTTATTGCCATTTTGATAACCTTAGGCCGCATCTGTTCAGACTCTGAGATGGTGGTGATGCGCTCAGTGGGCTTTTCACCAGCCAAGGTTATGAATATTGCCCTAATAGTGGCTTTTATAACAGCTCTTATCACAGGTGTTTGCTCTATCTATCTTATTCCCAAGGCCTCGCAGGAGCAGCAGAAGATTTTAAGTGATGCCAAAAGCAATCCTACCTTTCTGCCCATTGAGTCAGGACGCTTTGTCTCCTTTGGTGTAGGTATGAACATCTATATTGAAGAGGTGGAAAAGGAAGGCGGCGACAACAAGAAAATCAGGCATATCTATGTTATGCAGAATCCTTTTTCTCAGATAAACGGCTCCATGACCACAGCCTCCGAGGGCTATTTGCAAAAGGATGAGTCAGGTGTGTTGTGGCTGTATCTAAAGGATGGCACCCGTTATGAAGGTCAGCTTGCTGACGGAACCTTCAGGGTGGGCGCCTTTGATACCTTCAGAGCCCCACTGTCAAATGATGACAGATCGGAGATGAGAAAGCTCTCCATATCAAGCATGGGGACAATAGATCTGCTGCGTTCTGACAATCCTGAGTATAATGTTGAGGGACAGTGGCGTATTGCGCCTATTTTCACCATATTTATTATCTGTCTGATTGCAGTGCCTCTGTCTATGGTCAACCCACGACAGGGACGCTTTGCCAAGCTCATGCCGGCTGTTCTGCTTTTTGCTTCATACTATATGTTTTTACTGTCAGTGCGCTCACTTATTATGTCAGGCAGATTCCCTATGGTTCCTGGCATCTACGTTGTGCCTCTGGCCTTTTTTCTGCTGGTGGCTATTCCTTTAAATCTGCCACGCCATTTCTTTAACAGAATAATGCCATCAAAGGGTGTGAAGAAGTAAGATGTTTGGTGTTTTAGACAGATATGTAGGTAAAAATGTACTTTACACTGTACTTATAGTTACAGTGATTCTAACCTTCTTGACCACACTTATAACCTTTGTGGACAGACTGCGCTATCTTGGACGTGGCAGTGTTGATTTTCTGTTTTTAACAGAATACATACTGATGCAGGTTCCAGGTATTCTGGTGATGTTCTTTCCTATAGCTGTGCTCATAGGCGGTGCGGTGGCTCTGGGCTCTCTGGCCAAGACCTCAGAGCTTATTGTGCTGCAGTCTATTGGTGTGTCACGTACAGGTATTGTACTATCATCACTTAAAATACTTTTTCCTGTTATTGTTGTAGTGCTGCTTATAGGCGAGTTTATAGTGCCACGTGTTTCGCAGTATGCCGAGACCAAATTGAACTATGCCGAATCAAACGGTGCTATCTCATTAAATTATTTAAGTCTGTGGCTTAAAGAAGGCGAGAGTTTTATAGGTATAAATACTATCTATACAGATGGTACCTTAAATGCCATTGTCAAATATGACATGCATGATGGCGCCATGAAGGCTGTAAGCTATGCAAGCAAAGCCCGCTATGAAAATGGCGCATGGCAGATGTATGATGTGACACGCTATATCTACAATGAAGACAAGGTTGTAATTGAAAAGGCTGAGCATGAACCATGGAAGCTTAATCTTACTCCTGAGCGCGTGGCTGTGGTGCGTGAAAAGGCTGTCAGTCTGTCAGTCTTTGGCCTTATGGACTACATTGAGTATCTTGAGGAGAACAATCAGGATTCCTCAAAGTACAAGCTCGATCTGTACGGAAAATTTTTAACTCCGCTAAATATTGTGGTTATGCTGCTTCTAGCTGCCTCAACAGTATTTGGGCCACTGCGCCAGACTTCAATGGGTGTGCGCATTTTAGGCGGTATTGCTCTTGGCTTTATGTTCTATCTGGCCAATCGTGTTGGTGTCCCTTTATCATTAGTCTATGGTATTCCGCCGCTTATAGGCGCCAGTGCTCCTACACTTGCGTTTTTAGGGCTGGCTTTATATGTATTAAGCCGTAAAAGCTAAGGTAAAACTATATTTGATGTTCTATAATTAAAAGAACATATGATTCATGGAGGGTGGGCTATGCTTAAAATGATAATAGCTTTGGGAGCTACGCTTATGTCTTTAAATGCACATGCTCTGGTGTGCATTAACGGGCAGTGTGACAATGATCCTCTGCCACAGGATGGCAGTATAATCTCAACCCGTCCTTTGCAGGATGCTGCCATTGAAGAGAGCTTGAGACAAAGGCAAAAGCGCGATCTCTATCATGAGCAGAACAACAACTCTATACCTGGTATGGAGCTGCACATTGACGGCAGGGATTTTTATCAGCCTATAATGCCACGCTAGGGTATGATAAAGTTTATAAAAGTTAAAAAGACTGCACTAGGGTTGCGGTCTTTTGCTTTTTTACAGTATAGCATTTGTGCGCATCATCAAATTGCTATGATAGGGTATAGCGTTTGAATATGGATTTAAGATATGAATTTCAGATATAACCCTGAGATCGCAGGGTAAAAATACCTAGTTTTTTTGTTTTTCTTTATCCTACCAAAAATTCCTTGTTATCAATCAAATTTTTTTTAAATTATTTTTCTAAATGCCTTGACTTTTTTCTTGTTTTATGGTACGATTTATCCAATAGGAGGACATCATGGCCAGTAAAGATAAGAATCAAGATCACCCAGTTTTCAAGAACGTTGTTGCCAGCAAGAGAACCTATGCCTATGCTCTCTTGCAGGGGAAATCTGTATGGAATGCTGAAAAAGGCTATTCAACCCGTGTGGCACCAACTCAGATTGGATCTATCAAAAGCAAAGATGGTATTGGTGAGTGTGTTTTTAATATTAACTTTCTCTCTGAAAATCCTGAGTTTATTCCATGGAAGGTTATACGTGTGGGGCAGGGAAAGTTTGAGTACGAAAGACGCTCAGAAGCTGAAATCAAGGAAATAAAACAAAAACTAGCCGACTCTCAGGATATTTTGGATGATATTAAAGCAAATCCATCTAAACCTGGCATACGCACCAAGGCCTCTGTTGCTAGAAATTCTGGCTCTGCTACCCCCAAGATCTGCGGCACTGCTCGTAAGTTTGGCGATTATTATCTGCTCAAATCCTTTATGGATAAGATGCCATCATTTAATATCCTTAAAAAGATTATGCCTGATGACAAATACATCCTGCTGGTATACATGATAATGACCTGTCTGTCCAAGGGTATTAAATCTATATCTTATGAGATTGAGGCTTTTGTCAGAGAGCACGCTCTTGATTTAGATATAAACTCTTATAAAGATCATATACAGAGACTGTATAAATACATAGATGAAAACGGCGTTATAAACGAGTTTGCCAAATTTAAAACTCAGTATCATAAAAAGAAAAATAGCAATAAGCACATGCAGTTTCTGGCTCTTGATGGTACTAACGTAGATAATGCCGGCAACTGCCTGACTAAGGCACAGTACGGCAAATCTAAAAGCGGTACAGACAACAAGGTTATTAATTTTATAACACTGGTTGACCAGAGCACACATGAGCTGTTTTCCACTGTTACATATGCAGGCAATATTACAGATGTGCTGACTGTGGAGTCAGTATGCAGGCAGCTTGTGGACAGAGGCGCCGGCGACAATATATCTTTAGTCTGTGACAGGGGATTCTGGTCTATCAACAATATCTCGGCCATGCTTGAGCATAATATATCCTTTGTGTGCAACTGTAATATAGCCAAGAGCAAACTTATCAAAGAGCAGGTAGATGTCATATCACGCGATCTGCTAAGAGACAGGGGTCTGGTTTTTAGCAGTAGCGCAGATATTACAGACACTGCGCCTAAACTGCTTGCAGGAAAGACTATACAGCTCCCATGGTCTTATACACAGAAGATTCTAAGTAAAATGGCAAGAGAAAATAATGAGTCTTACAAGCCTGTAAGGCAAAAAGAGAAAAATCTGTATGTACACTTTATTTTCTCCCGCGAGATATATGAAGAGAGCATGAATAAATATAGGGTTTTAATCAAAGAGCTCAATGATGCCTATGATATAGCCAGCAACTGGCAGGAGGTTATTGCAGGTAAAGAGCCATCTGAGCTTACTGCCGCTCATACCAATCTTGTAAAAGACAAGCTCGTTGATTTATTTCAATATAGTGATGAGGTTGCAGACACTGACTCCTCTTTTGACAAAAAGGAGCAGCCTCAACAACGCTATTACCCAAGATACTATGCCATATCAAGGCTATGCAGACAAATAGCCACCAGAGTTCTTGTTTCTGACTGTGTGGATAATGTTATTGAGGCAAATGAAATATATGCGCAGAGAAATAATGTAGAGGTGGGCTATAGTATAATTAAAGGCGAGCTTGGAGGCTCTACACTCAATGCCTCCACCGATAAGACAGTAAATGCCAAAGTATTCATACTATCTCTTGCATCAGAGGTTCAAAGACAAATGCTCGAGGCTAATAAAGTCTTTAATAAAGAGCAGATTAAAAACAATCTGCCTCCTGTAAAGCTTTGTCATAACTCATTTAGAGGCACACTGCGCTCTCTGGAGGCTATAGAGGCCACTATTGATAAAGAAAATGGATCTATAATATTCTCTGGAGGAATATTAAAAAGGCAGTCTGAGTTAATACGCTCATTTGGCATTGAGCCATTAGATACGCTGACACGTGCAGCATATGCCAAAGAAGAGGGTTTTAGCTTTAAACGATAGATAAAAAAAGAAGATCTGGTCGCGTCCGGCGGCCGGCTTCTGATCATGAAATTAAGATTGATTCTCGGTATGTTTAGTGTGCGATCTTAGGGGGATATAAAAAAAGCAGTCTGTGACTGCCTGAATGGTGCGCCCTAGTGGACTCGAACCACCGACCCCCACCATGTCAAGGTGATGCTCTAACCAAGCTGAGCTAAGGGCGCATAACTAAATAAAGTGATAGGCATTATAGCAATAAAATTTAAAAAGGCAATAAAAAGTGTAAACTTTTTCAAAAAAAACTTAATTTTTGAACAAAATTTAAAAAAAATGGTTAAGGTATTTAATGGTACTGTTAAGAAAAGGGAGATAAATATCAGATTTAAAGCTTTTTACGTTTTGAACAAAGCTGGCTGACATTTCTTTACTTTACAAAAATAAAACTAAGTCTTGGCGTTAAAAGATGATGGATCTTTGTACAGAAATTGGAATTAAAAGTGTTTAATCTTGATAAAAAGTGATCTTATGCAAATTTTTAGGAGTATACTCTAAAGGTCAAGTGCCCTGTACAGTCGGACCAGCGAGTTAGTTGGCAGAAGTTACAGTTAGCGCTTTTATTTCCCATTTTCACATAAAAGAGGACCTTAAGGTGTTTCGTAGGCACCGTTGGTTTTAAATATATGGTAAAAATTACACTTCCAAATGGCGCTGTTTTAGAGTTTGATGGCGCAGTCTCAATTTATCAGATAGCTCAGAAAATAGGTGCAGGATTGGCAAGAGCCTGTGTTGCAGGTAAGATTGACGGCGTACTGCATGATGCCTGTGATATGGTTGATCATGATGCCAAGGTTGAAATTGTCACACCAAAGGACAAAGAAGGCATTGAAATCATACGTCACTCATGTGCCCACCTTTTAGGTCATGCCATAAAGCAGATGTGGCCTGAGACCAAGATGGCTATCGGACCTGTTATTGATAACGGTTTTTATTATGACGTGGATCTTGAGCACAAACTTACAGCAGAAGATCTCGAAGCTTTAAATGCAAGAATGCACGAGCTTGCTAAAACCGATTACAGTGTTGTCAAGGAAGTTGTCTCCTGGCAGAGAGCTCATGATGTCTTTACAGAGCGTCAGGAGTCATATAAGAATCTGATTTTAGAGGAGAATATCGACAAGAGCGATACTCCTGCCTTATATCACCACAATGAATACATCGATATGTGCCGTGGTCCTCACGTACCACACATGTCATTCTGCACCAACTTCAAGCTGACACACTTTGCAGGTGCCTACTGGCGTGGTGATTCAAAGAATAAGATGTTGCAGCGTATCTACGGTACTGCCTGGGCCAGCAAAGAGGAGCTTGATGCCTATATCAAGCGCCGTGAGGAGGCTGCCAAACGCGATCACCGTGTACTTGGCAAGAAACTCGATCTGTTCCACTTCCAGCAGGAAGCTCCAGGTCTTGTCTTCTGGCACAATGATGGCTGGACAATTTACCGCGTTATGGAAAACTTCATGCGCGAGATGCTGCACAAGTATCACTACATTGAGGTCAAGACCCCTCAGATCATGGACAGATCACTCTGGGAGAGATCAGGTCACTGGGATAAATATCAGGAATACATGTTTACTACTCAGTCAGAGAACAGAGACTATGCAGTAAAACCAATGAACTGCCCAGGTGCCATTCAGATCTTCAATTCAAGAACAAGATCATATCGCGATCTGCCTATACGTATGGCCGAGTTTGGCCAGTGCCACAGAAATGAGCCATCTGGCTCACTGCACGGACTTTTACGTGTACGTGGCT